>NZ_JBKJWH010000130.1:0-33288 GCF_046716805.1 Mycetocola sp.
GCCTAAAACACGCGCGGGGTCCACGCCCGGTGGTACCCCCCCAACGGGGCAGGCGGGGGCCGGCGCCCCGCAGGACCCGGCATTGTCGTGACAGCTCCGGGACTAGCCCGGGTGGGTCATCGAGAGCAGGTCGAGCGCGCTGTCGAGCTGCTCTTCGGTGAGATCTCCGCGTTCGACGAAGCCGAGGCTCACAACGGCTTCCCGCACGGTGATTCCTTCAGCAACGGCGTGCTTGGCGATCTTTGCGGCTTTCTCGTAGCCGATGATCTTGTTGAGCGGGGTGACGATCGACGGTGACATCCCGGCCAGGGCAGCTGCCCGCTCCAGGTTGGCTTCGAGGCCGTCGATGGTTTTGTCTGCGAGCACGCGGGAGGCGTTCGAGAGCAAGCGGATCGACTCCAGCAGTGCGGTGCCCATCACGGGGATCTGGACGTTGAGTTCGAACGAACCGGATGCTCCGCCCCAGGCGATCGTTGCGTCATTGCCGATGACCCGCGAGCAGACCATGAGCACAGCCTCTGGGATCACCGGGTTGACCTTGCCGGGCATGATGGAAGATCCGGGCTGCAGGTCGGGGATGTGCAGTTCGCCCAGGCCGGTGTTCGGGCCGGAACCCATCCAGCGCAGGTCGTTGCAGATCTTCGTGAGGCTCACCGCGATCGTGCGCAGCGCACCGGATGCCTCGACCAGGCCGTCCCGGTTGGCCTGCGCCTCGAAGTGGTCGGCTGCCTCGGTGATCGGAAGTTCGGTGTCCTCCACCAGCAGCTGGATGACGAGCTGCGGGAAGCCGGACGGGGTGTTGATGCCGGTACCGACGGCGGTGCCGCCGAGTGGCACCTCGGCAACCCGGGGGAGAGCCGACCGGACCCGCTCGATTCCGAGGCGGACCTGGCGGGCGTAGCCGCCGAATTCCTGCCCCAGGGTGACGGGCGTGGCATCCATCAGGTGGGTGCGACCGGACTTCACGGCACTTTTCCACAGCTCCGCTTTCGCTTCAAGGGCCACGGCGAGGTGGTCGAGAGCGGGGATCAGGTCGTCGATGAGGGCGCTCGTCACCGCGATGTGCACGGAGGTGGGGAACACGTCGTTCGAGGACTGGGAGCAGTTCACGTGGTCGTTCGGGTGGACGGGTGAACCCAGGCGGGCGGATGCGAGGCTCGCCAGAACTTCGTTCATGTTCATGTTCGAGGACGTACCTGAACCGGTCTGGTAGACATCGATCGGGAACTGCTTGTCGTGGCGCCCAGCGATGACCTCGTCGGCGGCGCCGCCGATCGCCTCGGCGATGGTGGCGTCGAGCACACCGAGTTGCGCGTTTGCGGCAGCCGCTGCCTTCTTGATCCTCGCGAGGGCCGCGATCTGCGCCGACTCGAGCCCGGCACCGGAGATCGGGAAGTTTTCCACGGCGCGCTGGGTCTGGGCGCTGTACAGCGCGGAGGTCGGGACGCGGACCTCACCCATCGTGTCGTGTTCGATGCGGTACGAGGGTTCTTCTGACACGGTTTGTCTTCTCCTGGTGTGATGGCGCTACATTGCGCCGGTGGTCGTGGTTTCGAGATTTCCGATGATGATGTCGGGCACGGCGGTGCCCTCAAGAAGTTTGTAGTTCGCTCCGACGATACCGAGAATGCCGGCCGCGACGGCGTCGCTGATCATCTCCGACCGCTCCAGGAGTTCGGCAACCGTGTCGCGGAGATGTTCCCGGCCGACTTCGAACGGGTCGGCTTCCCACGGATGAACCGCACGAGCCTTCGCCACGCGTCTCACCGCTGGAGCGATTTGCTGGATCAGGTTGTCGATGTGGGGAGGCAGCGGGGTGGCATCCGGAGCGAGCGAATCGATCGCTGCCCGGACGGCGCCGCACTGGTCGTGGCCGAGCACGACGATGAGCGGAACATGCAGGACGCCGACGGCGTACTCGAGCGAGCCGACGACCGAGTCGGAGATGACCTGGCCGGCGTTCCGAACGACGAACAGGTCGCCGAGGCCCTTGTCGAAGATGATCTCTGCCGCGAGGCGGGAATCGGAGCACCCGAACAGGACGACGTCGGGCTGCTGCTTGAGGGCGAGCGACTCACGGCGTTCGACGTCCTGGCGCGGATGCAGTGGCTCGCCGGAGACGAATCGCGCGTTTCCGCGCATCATCACCGACCATGCCTTGCTCGGGCGTGATGTTGGCATCAGTTGCTCCTGTTCGTTCGGTTGGCCAGCACCTGGTCGGCGAGGGCGGATGCGACGGTGCGGAACTCCTCATCGGACCCCGTTCCGAACACGATGAAGGTCGACGCACCGGCCTCACTCGTCAGGGCGTATTCCATGTTGCCGACGTCCTCACGCTCGCGATTGTCGTAAACCGTCCACTCCACGCCGTCCACGGTGACCGTCGACGAAGCTGTGGTCTGGCGCAGCTGCTGGGAGACCCAGGTTTCGTTGGCGTCGAAGCCCTGCGCGATGCCGATGTATTCCTTCGACGGTGTGATCAGACCGATGTTCCAGGAGGACACTCCTCCGGTCTTGTCGGTCTCTGCCCGGTTCGAACTCCAGCTGCCGGGCAGCTCCGGGTTCGCGAGGGTGTGTTCCGAGGAAGTCTGGGCCTGGGTGGCCACGGCACCGTAGTCGACCTCGGGCACGAGCGAGTTGTCGGCACGGGGCACGGCCAGGGCGATGATCAGAACGAGACCGACGCAGACGAGCAACGAGTAGACGAGGTTGTTGACCGTCTTGCGTCTGCGGTAGTTGCGGGAGCTCTCGGCCTTGCGCTCGGCCGACTCCTCGGGAGTTTCGGGGCGGCCGAGCTCGGCGACGACTCGCGGCTGGCGACGGGGGGAGCTCATTCGGCTAGCTGCGCCTCGCTCGACTGGGTGGCTGCGCGCGCGGCATCAAGCCGGGCCTTCGCTCCGATGAGCCAGTCCTCGCAGCGCCGGGCGAGAGCTTCGCCGCGCTCCCACAGGGCGAGCGACTGCTCAAGGGTCGGTGCCCCCTGCTCGAGTTCGGAGACGACGCGAATGAGTTCATCCCGAGCGTCTTCGTAGCTGAGGGTGGAGACCTCGCGGGTTTCTGGCATGGTCCAATCCTATCTGGGGTCGGCGAACGCCTCACCCGTCGAGCCGTCGGAGTGCGCTGCGATTCGGCCGGCCGCGAGAGTGAGGGTGAACGGGGTGCCGGCGGGGGCATCAGGTGCGGAGCGGATGACGTGACCGTCGAGGCCCTGGGCGATCGCGTAACCGCGATCGAGGGTGCGTTGCGGCGACAGGGCCCGAAGGTGTGAACGCAGATCGCCGATCTCGCGGGTGGAGCGTTCAAGGATGCGCTCGACCAGTTCGGTGCCGCGGGCGACGTACCGCGTCAGCTCTTCCGCTCGGGTGTCGACGATCCACGAGGCCGAGGCAAGGGCCGGCCGGGAACGCAGCTGCCCGATGCGAGCTGTCTCGGTGTGGAGGTAGGTGGCGAGCCGGGTGCCGAGCCGTGCTCTGGCCTGATGGACGCGGTGCAGCTCCTCCGTGACATCCGGGACCACGCGCTTGGCGGCATCCGTCGGCGTGGAAGCGCGCAGGTCGGCGACGTCGTCGAGGAGCGGCCGGTCCGCCTCGTGGCCGATGGCGCTGACGAGAGGGGTGGTGCAGGCAGCGGCGGCGCGGACCAGCCGCTCGTCGCTGAAGCCCAGGAGGTTCTGGAAGTCCCCGCCGCCTCTCGCGACGATGATCACGTCGACGGCAGGGTCGGCGTCGAGTCGTTGAATCGCCGAGATGACCTCGGGGACGGTGCGGTCGCCCTGCACCGCGGCGTGGACGATGCGGAAGTCGACCGCCGGCCAGCGCAGCTGGGCGTTTCGGAGAACATCCTTCTCGGCGTCGGAGTCCTTGCCGGTGACGAGCCCGATGCAGTGGGGGAGAAACGGCAGTCTCTTTTTGCGCGAGAGGTCGAACAGGCCCTCGCTCGCAAGCTGGGTGCGGAGTCGTTCGAGCCGCTCGAGCAGGTCGCCGAGGCCGACGTGCTTCATCTGCAGAACCTGCATCGTCAGGGTGCCGCCCTTGACCCAGTAGTTGGGTTTGAGAAGCGCAACGACACGGTCGCCGTGCTTGAGATCAGCGGGGATGCGTGCCTTCACCGATGACCAGATGGTGAAACTCACCGTGGCGTCCTGGTTGAGGTCCTTGAGCTTGCCGTAAACATTCCCGGCGGAGGTTCCCCACTGGGCGAGTTCCCCTTCGACCCAGACCGAGCCGAGGCGGTCGATGTAGTCACGGATCTTGACGCCGAGCAGTCCAACAGGCCACGGATTCTCTGCTGTGGCGGGTGAATCCGGCATCCGTTGTCGCTCCTTATGGTCGTCCAGCCTGCGCACAGAGCCAGCGGCCTAGAATTGACACGTGAGTGACGCAACAATCAGCCTGCCCATGCCGAGAATCCCCGGCGTGCGTTCGAGGCTCAAGGATACCCCGGTGGTCGGACATAAGCGGGTGCTGCTAGCTGCGCCCCGTGGCTACTGCGCCGGTGTTGACCGTGCCGTCATCGCCGTCGAGAAAGCTTTGGAGCACTACGGTTCGCCGGTCTATGTGCGCAAGCAGATCGTCCACAACATCCACGTCGTGTCTGAGCTCGAGAGCAAGGGAGCGATCTTTGTGGAAGAGGTCGACGAGGTGCCTGAGGGGTCACACATCGTCTTCAGCGCCCACGGAGTTTCGCCCGCCGTGGTGAATGCGGCCTCCGACCGCGGGCTGCAGGCCATCGACGCCACCTGCCCCCTGGTGACCAAGGTTCACCGCGAAGCCGTGCGCTTCGCCCGTGACGACTTCGAAATCCTCCTCATCGGCCACGAAGGCCACGAAGAAGTCGAGGGCACCGCCGGTGAAGCCCCCGAGCACACGACGCTTGTCGGCAGCCCCGACGAAGCCGACACCGTGCAGGTCAAGGACCCGAACAAGGTGGTCTGGCTGTCGCAGACGACGCTCAGCGTCGACGAAACGATGGAAACGGTTCGTCGGCTTCGGGCGCGGTTCCCCAACCTGCAGGACCCCCCAAGCGATGACATCTGCTACGCCACCCAGAACCGCCAGGTCGCAATCAAGAAGGTCGCGCAGGACGCCGACCTCGTGATTGTCGTCGGTTCGGCGAACTCGTCCAACTCGGTTCGCCTCGTCGAGGTGGCCCTCGAATACGGCGCCAAGGCCGCCTACCGGGTGGACTACGCGAGCGAGATCAAGCAGGAGTGGGTCGACGGCGTCGAGACCGTCGGCGTGACCAGTGGCGCATCCGTTCCTGAGGTTCTCGTAACCGAGGTCCTCGAGAGCCTCGCCTCTGCCGGCTACCGCGACGTCGAGGAAGTGAAGACAGCAGAGGAAGACCTGATGTTCTCCCTGCCCAAGGAGCTCCGCACCAACCTGAAGGGTGCCAAGGACAAACGGGCACTCGGCGGAAGGAACCGACCATGAGCGACATTCAGCGGCCGCGCCCGCAATTCGGTGAATACGCCACACCCGAGGAACAGCAGAAGGCGATCAAGGTCCCGCTCGACGACAGCGAGTCGATGCCTGTCGCGTCCCAGGAGTCTCCGAGCAGCCATATCAGCGTTCAGGGCGGGCGGACGGCCCAGGTCCCGGCGAAGCGGGCGACCGCTGACCGCGTGGCAACGATGATGCTGCTCGGGATCGGACTGATGACGATTCTGCTGTCGTTGCCTGCCCTTATCGACCTGCCGAAGTCGATCGACACCGCCTTCGCCCAGCTCGATCTCGGGGACTACACCTCGACCGCCCTCGGCTCGGCGCTCGGGTGGACCGCCCTTCTCATCTCGGCGGCGCTCTGGGGATTCGCTCTGTGGCTGTCCCTCCGCGCCCTCCGCCGGGGCCGAATCGCCTGGTGGATCCCGCTCGTCTTCGGCGTCATCGGCAACATCGCTGTGTTCGCCTGCATCGCGTTCGCCATGGCAGGAGACCCGGCTTTCTCCGACTACGTGAACCGGGTGAACTGACGCTCCGCTGTTCGCGCCGCAACGCAAACGGATGCCCCGACCGCACTGGTCGGGGCATCCGTCTTTCAGTCTGCAGTCCGGTCAGCCGCGCGAGTGTCCGGCTGAGCCGAGCTGGCGGGTCGACTCCACCACGCGGGCAGCCATGGCGGACTCGGCCACCTTGCCCCAGGCGCGGGGGTCGTAGAGCTTCTTGTTGCCGACTTCACCGTCGACCTTGAGCACGCCGTCGTAATTCTTGAGCATGTAGTCGGAGATGGCGCGGGTGTACGCGTACTGCGTGTCGGTGTCGATGTTCATCTTGATGACACCGTTCGCGACGGCCTCGGCGATCTCGGCGTCGGTGGAGCCGGATCCGCCGTGGAAGACGAGGTCGAGCGGCTTCGCGGCGGTGCCGTACTTCGCGGCGATGCCGTCCTGGATTTCCTTGAGGAGTTCCGGCTTGAGCTTCACGTTGCCCGGCTTGTACACGCCGTGCACGTTGCCGAAGGTCAGTGCGGCCATGTAACGGCCGTTGTCGCCGAGACCGAGTGCTTCGACCGTGGCGATCGCGTCGTCCAGCGTCGTGTACAGGTGCTCGTTGATGTCGTGGCTGACACCGTCTTCCTCGCCTCCGACGACGCCGATCTCGACCTCGAGGATGGCGTTGATCGCGCGGGTGCGCTGAATCATGTCCTTCGCGATTTCGAGGTTCTCGTCGAGCGGAACTGCCGATCCGTCCCACATGTGCGACTGGAAGAGCGGGTTACGGCCGGCCTTGACTTCTTCTTCGGAGGCGGCGATCAGCGGCATCACGAAGCCGTCGAGGGCGTCCTTCGGGCAGTGGTCGGTGTGGAGCGCGACGGTGACGGGATAATTCTTCGCAACCTCGGTGGCGAACTTCGCAAAGGCGATCGCGCCTGCTGCGCGGTTCTTCACGGTGTGGCCGGCGAAGTAGTCCGCTCCACCCGTGGTGACCTGGATGATCCCGTCTGAGCCGGCCTCGGTCAGCCCCTGCAGCACGGCGTTGATGGTCTGAGAGCTCGACACATTGAATGCGGGATAGGCGAAACCCTTCGCCTTTGCGGTGTCGAGCATTTCTGCGTACTGCTCTGGGGTTGCGACGGGCATAGCTTCTCCTTGACGAGATGGATGTCTTCGCCAATCAGTGTAGCGAGCGCCCCCTGAACGGCAGAGTCTCGGCGACAAGGCAGGATGGAACGGTGACTTCACCCAGCCTTCCCGCCGACGTTCTCGAGGGTTTCGCCCGCGCCACCCGGATCGCGGCCCTCGCCACCGTGGATCTCCTCGGCTCGGGGGACAAACACGAGGTGGACCGCGTCGCCGTCGTCGCCCTGCGGGACGCGCTGGCAGGCATCCAGGTCGACGGGCTCGTACTGGTCGGTGAAGGGGAGAAGGACGAAGCCCCCATGCTTCACCTCGGGGAGCGGTTCGGCACCGGTAGCGGGCCGGCTGTCGACATCGCCGTCGACCCGGTGGACGGCACCCGGCTGGCCGCCGAGAACCTGCCCGGATCGGTCGCGGTACTCGCTGTGGCTGCGCGCGGCACCCTCTATGACATCGGGCCGGCTCACTACATGGAGAAGCTGGTCACGGATGCCTCGGGTGCGTCGCTTGACCTCGCCGCGCCGCTGGCCGAGAACCTGCAGCGGCTGGCCGAAGCACGCGGTACTGCGGTGTCGGACCTTGTCATTGCTGTGCAGGACCGGCCGCGGAACGCTCTGTTCGTCTCGGCTGCGCGCGCCGCCGGTGCGCAGGTGGATCTCTTCGCCGACGGAGATGTTGAACGCTGCCTGCTGGCCGCCCAGCCCGGCACCGCCATCGACGTCCTCGTGGGAATCGGGGGAGCGCCGGAGGGAATCCTCACCGCCGCGGCCGTTCGTGCCCTCGGGGGCCACATGCAGGCCCGCCTCGCGCCGCAGCGCCGTAAAGAGGCGGGACGGGTGCGGCTGGCCGGTTTCGACACGGACCGCATCCTCACCCTCGCCGACCTGTGCTCGGGTGACGCCTGGCTTTTCCTCACCGCCATCACCGACTGCCGGATCGAGGCCGGCCGGGTCCTGCCCGGCGTCCGCATCGATGGTCCCCATGTCGTCACCTCGTCGTGGAGCGCCGGTCCAGGGATCGTGCTGCGGCGCACGACCGCGCGATCCGCCCGGTAGGAAGCGCCGGCACCCCGGCAGGCGTCGCGAGGCCCGGGTTGGCGCGCATCCGTTCACGGAAAATGGCCCGGACGTTCCACCGCCGATAGGCTGGACGGGTCCCAGCGAACCCGCCATCGCAACCGCAGACGTTTCCGATTAAGGACCATCGTGACCCCAGACAACTCTTCACTTCTCACCCACCCGGATCGTAACCTCGCCCTCGAGCTGGTGCGGGCGACCGAGGCCGCCGCGATTCGCGCCACGCCATACATCGGCCGGGGCGACAAACTTGCCGCCGACGGCGCCGCGGTCGATGCGATGCGGGCGTTCCTCGGCACGGTGAACTTCGATGGCGTCGTCGTGATCGGTGAGGGAGAGAAGGACGAAGCACCCATGCTGTACAACGGTGAGCGAGTCGGCAACGGTCGCGGCCCCGCCTGCGACATCGCCGTCGACCCGATCGACGGCACGAGCCTCACCGCTGCCGGTCGGCAGAACGCCCTTTCGGTGATCGCGGTGTCTGACCGCGGAACGATGCTCGACGCATCCAGCGTTTTCTACATGGACAAGATCGTCACCGGCCCCGAGGGCATCGGTGTCGTCGACATCCGCAAGCCGATCGGTGAGAACATCCGTGCGCTCGCGAAGGCCAAGGGGAAGAGCGTCGGCGATATGACGATCGCGATTCTCGACCGCCCCCGCCACGCGCAGCTGATCGATGACGTACGTGCGGCCGGTGCTGGAACGCGGCTGATGCTGGACGGCGATGTGGCCGGTGGCATCAACGCCGCTCGTTACGAAACCCGGATCGACATGTGCGTCGGCATCGGCGGCAGCCCCGAAGGAATCGTGACCGCGTGCGCCGTGAGGGCGCTCGGCGGACTCATCCAAGGCATCATGGCCCCGAAGGACGACGTCGAACGTCAAAAAGGCATCGATGCCGGCCTCAAGATGGATTACGTCTACGAGGCCCATGAACTCGTCAACAGCGACAACACGTTTTTCGTTGCAACGGGTGTGACCGACGGCGGCCTCGTCGACGGCGTGCGCCGGATGGGCCCGATCATCCGGACGCAGAGCGTTGTGCTGCGGTCGAAGTCCGGCACCATCCGCCGTATCGGAGCGGACCACCTCGCCGCCAAGTGGCTCTAGGCGGCTCGCTCGTGCGCTGAGCCCTGCCGCTACGCCTCGTGGCTTGTGGGGATGTCGTGGGAGGCGGCCCATTCGCCCACGTCGCGGCGTTCGATGGCGGCGGCCATCAAATCCGGGAACAGGTCGGGCGTGCAGGCGAAGGCCGGGACACCGACCCCTGCGAGGGCCGCAGCGTGGTTCGAATCGAACGACGGATGGCCGCTGTCGCTCAAGGCCAGGAGCGCGATCATGGTGGTTCCCGAGCCGACGATCGTGGAGGCCCGCCGCAGCATCTCCTCGGCGATCCCGCCCTCGTAGAGGTCGCTGATCAACACCAGGATCGTCTCGGTCGGCTGGCTGATCTGGTTCTGGCAGTACGCGAGGGCTCGGTTGATATCCGTGCCGCCGCCTAGTTGTACGCCAAACAGCACATCAACCGGATCGTCCAGCTCGTCGGTCAGGTCAACGACCTCGGTGTCGAAGACCACCAGCCGAGTGCGCACCGAGCGCAGCGAGCTGAGCACCGCCCCGAATATGCTGGAATAAACGACGGACTCGGCCATCGACCCTGACTGATCGATGCACAGGATGATTTCACGCTGGATCTCGGTGCTGCGCCGGGCATGGCCCACCAGTCGCTCCGGCACGATCGTCCGGTACTCGGGTTGGTAGTGCTTGAGGTTCGCGGCGATCGTCCTGTTCCAGTCAATGTCCCGGTGCCGCGGCCGTCGGGTCCGCGCTGCCCGGTTGAGCGCCCCGGATACAGCCTGGACCGTTCTGGCACGCAGGCGCTCTACGAGTTCATCGGTCACCTGGCGGATGACTGCCCTGGCGGTCTCACGGGAATGTTCCGGGATTACCCGGCCCAGGCCGATCAGAGTGCTGACCAGACCGACGTCGGGCTGCACACTGCGCAGCATCTCCGGCTCGAGGAGCAACTGCCGCAGGCCGAGTCGGTCCATGGCGTCCGCCTGCATCACCTGCACGACGCTGGTGGGGAAATAGCCACGGATGTCCCCGAGCCAGCGGGCCACCCGCGGACTCGACGCGCCGAGGCCGCCCCGGCCGTTCTTTTGAGCGCCGTACAACTCATCCAGGGCCTGGTCGCGGCGGGCATCAGCGGGGGACAGGTCCACGCTTTCGCCGCCCGCTGTGGTGATGCCGTCGGTCCCACCCCCACCGAGCACCAGACGCCAGCGGCCCAGCCGGCCCCGGAAGTCACCACCTTCGCGGTCTGCATCCGTCACGCGATCGCCTCCCATCCGAGGTACCGGGCCATCGTGCGGATCGCCGGACCCGCGGCCGCCAGGTCGAGCGTGGGCTGGCTGGTTGGGCGAGCGACCCCGCCGGTTCGGCTCACCTGCTCACCGATCTCCCGGCGCTCGGGCCCGCTGAAAGCTGAAAAGGTCCTTCGCAGGAGCGGCAGGACGTCGTCGAAGATTTCGTCGTCGACGCCGGCCACCCAATCGTCGACGATCGTCAGCAGTCTCCGATCGTGAACCAGCAGGGAGGCGTCGCCGGAGAGGAGGCCGTCCAGCCAGGCGGCGGACTCCCGGGCCGGTGTGGCGATCGAGAGCCGGCGGCTCAATGTTGCAGCGACGTCGTTCGCGTCGACCAGACCCGCGTCGAGGAGCAGCCTCGTCGCCCGGCCCGCCACCGTGCCGTGGATCCGGTCCGAACCGGCGACGGCGGCGAGCGCCCGGTGCCAGTCGTCGAGCGGCAGGTCGGGCAGCAGCGACAGACCCTGCTGGGCCGTGTCGACGGCGCGCCGCATCGCATCCGCCGCTTCATCGTCCAGCCCTGCACAGGCGACGGGCAGCCCGACGCACGCGCGCACAACCGTTGTGTCCAGGATCTCCCGCACCCCTGTGACGTCGACCCCGCGCACGTTGCCGTAGCGGCAGGTTCTGGCCAGGGGCTCAATGGTTTCCAGCAGCGGCGGGACGTCCTGCTGCAGGGCGGTGCGTTCGGCGAGGACAGACACCACGCCGCCGATGCCGTCAGGCAGATCGGCAAGCAGACAGCGAGCCAGGAGCCCGCTGAGTTCCGTCAGGCTGCTGGTCTCCTGCGCCCGCTCCGATACGAAGGCCGCGGCAGCCGAGGAAACCGTGGTGCCGTAGCGGCTGGCCTCGACCACGGCGAGAGCCAGTTCCGGCTCCCACTGCAGCGTCCACACCTCCTTGAAAGTGCCCGTCGTCCGGCCGGTTTCGGCCTGCACGCCCCACTCGACTCCGAGGAGTGCGAGCCGGTGCAACAGGACGGACCGGGCCAGCTGATTCGGCTTGCGCAGGTCATGGGTCAGAACCTCTTGGACGGCGCTGGGTTTCCACCGCAACTTTCGCTGGATGGCGGCGAGATCGGCAGCCAGCGGAAGGGTTGGCGCAGAATCCGGCACGTTCCCAAGCTCGAGTCCGATGGTGAGTTCGCGGTGCACCAGAGCCAGAGGCAGCGCAGAACCGTCGCAGAGCACGGCCTGTGCGGCGTCGTCCAGTTCTGCCAGGCCCGGGCTGGGCCGTCCACGGACGGCGGCCAGAGCGTTCGCCAGCCGGCTGGCTTCAACCACGGAGGCCGGTGATGCGTCAAGGTTCTCCCGGCGCAGGGCGTGGGCTACCCGTACCAGCCAGGTCGTCGACACATCCGTGGCCGGATCCTGCGCCATCCAGTGCGTGAAGAGGTGCTGGTACCAGCCCGGCGCCGAAACTCCCGCGCCGTACCCGCTGCGTCTGCTGAGCCGGTCAGACGTCCACGGCACCCAGGTGACGGCGACCCGCGCTTTGGGCAGGCCGGCGAGCACGGCGTTGTCGGCAGACACCGGTGGGAAGCCGGCGGGCACCAGGGCGGGGGCGTGGTAGGCACCGCACACCACGGCGATTCGCGCGTGTCCTTCGCGGATGGCGGCCCGGATCAGCCGCCGCATCGCGGCTTCCCGTCGGTTGTTTTCGATGACGTTGGCGTCGTCCGCTGGCCTGTCGTCGGCCGCGCGGATCGCGGCGATGGCCTCGGTCAACGCCGAGAACCGGTCAACAGGGTCGGTGTTCCTGTGCTCGACGGCGTCCTCCCACCAGCGTTCGGGGTCGGTGTACCCGGCGGCCGCGGCCAGCATGCCGATTGCGTCGGGACGGTAGGGCTGCTCGGGCGGGACCGGACGTTCACCGCCGTCGATGTCCCTGTGCTCCCCGCCTGGGGATGATGGCGGCGCGGCGGCCACGTCGAGTCCGATGGTGTGCGTCGCGGGCAGATCGATCGCCCGCACCGGCGTGCCGGTGGACAGCGCCCAGCGAATGGCGACCCACTCCGGCGAGAAGCTGGCCATCGGGTAGAAGGAAGCCCGCCGGGGCTCATCCGCCGCATAAATCAGCCCGGCGACCGGTGGCAGCATTCCCGGGTCGGAGAGGAGGGGGAGAACCTGGTCGAGTTCCGGGGGGCCTTCAACCAGCACCAGATCCGGCCGGAGGGTCGCCAATGCCTCGGCGACGGAATGTGCCGAGCCGGGGCCGTGATGCCGGATCCCCAGGACGTGGACGTCTGTCATCTGTCAGTGAGTGGACTCGAGGTCGCGGCAGGCCCGGTAAAGGTCTCTCCACTCGGGCCGGTTTCGCACCACGGTTTCCAGGTACTCCTGCCAGATCACCCGGTCCTGCACCGGATCCTTGACCACTGCCCCCACCAGGCTGGCCGCCACGTCCGGGGCCCGAACGGTCCCATCACCGAAGTGGGCGGCCAGGGACAACCCGTTCGTCATCACCGAAATCGCTTCAGCAGTGGAAAGGGTTGCTGAGGGGGATTTGAGGGTGGTGCGCTGGTCCTGAGTGACTCCGGCCCGGAGCTCGCGCATGATCGTGACCACCCGGCGGATTTCAGAAAGCGCCGCCAGGTCGGCGGGAAGCTCCAAAGCCGTGCCGAGGCTGCGGACCCGGGTCGTGACGATTTCGACCTCCTGTTCGATGCTGTCCGGGAGCGGCAGCACCACGGTGTTGAAGCGTCGGCGCAATGCCGAGGAGAGGTCGTTGACGCCCTTGTCCCGGTTGTTGGCCGTCGCGATGACGTTGAAGCCCTTGCGCGCCTGTACTTCTTCGTTGAGTTCGGGAATCGGCAGCGTCTTCTCGCTGAGGATGGTGATCAAGGAATCCTGCACATCGGACGGAATCCTGGTGAGTTCTTCCACGCGCACCAGACTGCCGGTCTCCATCGCGCGCATCACCGGCCCAGGCACCATGGCCGCACGGGATGGCCCGTCGGCCAGAAGCCGCGCGTAGTTCCATCCGTAGCGCAGCGCCTCTTCCGGTGTACCGGCGGTGCCCTGCACCACGAGGGTGGATGAGCCCGAAATCGCCGCGGCAAGGTGCTCGCCGAGCCAGGTCTTCGCAGTGCCAGGCACGCCGAGCAGCAAGAGGGCCCGGTCCGTGGCCAGCGAGGCCACGGCGATCTCGACAAGCCGCTCCGATCCCAGGTATTTCGGAGCGAGCTGGACTCCGTTCGGCAGTGTTCCCCCGAGGATGTAGGCCGTCACCGCCCACGGGGAGAGCCGCCAGTTGGGCGGCCGGGGCCGGTCGTCCACTGCGGTCAGCGCGACGAGCTCGTCGGCGTACGCGGTCTCGGCATGGGCGCGAAGAACGTCGGTGTTGTTATGGGTATCGGTCATGAAAAAGCTTCCGTCAGGGATCGTCGGAATGATTGGTATTGCACGGCATCGCGCAGCACTCGGCGCCGTTCCGCCTCGTCGTCGGGACGATCCAGCAAGAGTCGGGCCTGTTCGGTTGCAGCGGGCGGCAACGCCGTCGGAAGGACGTTGGCCAGGAGGGCAGCAAGGTAGCCGCCGCCTGGAGCAGAAATCTGCTCGAGCACCGCGGCGGCCAGGGCAGGTCCCCATGGGCGTGGCAGGTCGGAGAGCGGTGGGGTCAGCGAGGTCGGGTGCACGGCCGCGCTATCAAGGTGCTTCCTGAGCCGGTCCTCGCGTTCGGGCACGGGCAGGCAATGCAGCAGCCGCAGGTCGGTCACGACGGTGAGCAGTGCCCGCACCCACTCGAGGTCGGCCCGCTGCTCGGCGGTGGCGAAGATGTCCTCGAGGACGCGGTTCTCGCCTTTGAGCAGCGGCAGCGTTGCAACCGGGCTGCGGCCGGAGACAGCCGTCCACACGTCGAGAGGGGCGCCGCGGACGATAGCGTCGAGCTGCCGGAGCCGGTCGGGCGCACCGCTCGCCGGGGTCGGCGGGATCCCGTCCCGCACGGCAGCCACATCCGGTTCAGGCGGGAGGTCGATCTCGAACTCTTTGCGCAGCACGCCCTTGACGCGCAGCAGCGGACGCAACCGGGAGGCCATACGTCCGGCCCTGGCGCTCGCGGGCAGCCGATCCAGGAGGTTGCAGGCGACCTGCCGTACGCTCCTCGCCTTGTCGTCCAGGGCCCTCTCCAGCAGGTCCTCATCGCTCTTCCCGAGGTTGATGGCGAATGTGCCGAGATGCGCCGCACGCTCACGGGCGCCGAGGGTATCCCAGTGCGTTTCCAGATGCTCCCGCGCTGCACCGGGATCACTGGCGCGGAGGAGTTCGAGCTGCGTCGTGGCGTCACGGCTCGTCAAGTCCGCCCACGTGAATGCCGTCGGGGGAGGGGAACCGGAGCCATCGGCTCTGAGATTCTGGAGCCAGAGGCCGCGCGTGCCGATTGCCGGATGCAGGACCTTCGCGACGTCGGGCTTGCTGTCGGCCAGGTCGAGCAGCGCGGGGAGGAGTCGGTGTGGGACCCGCTGTCCGGCGCGTCCGGCGAACCGGAGCCAATCGACGACGAGGTGGCTGCGCAGCTCCCGCCCGACCGGTGGCTGGGTCAGCAGAAGACCCAAAAGCCGGGAGGCCTCACCGGTGGCTTCGGGGGCATCGTCCGGCGGCGCCGGCTCCAGGAAAGCCGCAGCATCCAGTACGCGGGCAGCCCGAGCGGCCCGGGTCACCGCGTCGGCCAGAGCCGCCTGACCCAGCAGCAGTGCTTCGCCTGTCAGACCCTCGGGCGGGCGGACACCCAGATCGGTGGGGGCGGGCGGCGCCGGGTGCCGGGCGGTGCCGACGAGCGCCGCCGTTCGGAGATCGTCCAGCCAGGTCATGGAGTGACCACGGTTTCACCGATGACGGCCGACAGCGGCCGGATGCGGCCTTCCTCCAGCTCGCCGAAGATGTCCACCGGATGACCACCGGTCAGGGCCAGCAGCGAGTCCAGGGCTGCGTCGATCAACGGGAGGGCGTTCCCGGTGCCGTCCTGCACCCAGCCACCGTCGCCGGGAAAGACGCGCACGCCGTCGAGCAGCACCGGGAAGCGGCTGCGCCACGGCGATAGGGCAACGGCCGCGGATGCTGCCTGCAACGCGTCTGAGATGCTGCCGCCTTTCCCCAGGCTGGTTGCCGTGCCTCCCGGTCGCACAGCACTGGTGAACATCGCCCGTCGGGGTTCGGAACCGGGATACCGCGCGACGGTGGCGTCCAACGTCGCGCCCGCCAGTTGCGGTGTTGCCAGTGCCGCGCTCTGGGCAGCGAAGTCGAGCACGACAACGACGGTCCCATCGTTCCCGCGGAGCCAGGTCCGCTGCTGCTGGAGCCGCCCGTCGTCGCTGCGGTGGGCGCCGAGGACGAGCCACGGACCCGGCAGCGCCTCGGTTCCCTCGACGTCCGCTGTGGGCACTGCCCAGCCGACGGTTGCGCGGAGGTCGGCACTTTCGGTCGGGTTCAACGCGTCTCGGGAGCGCCAGGCACGGGTGACGGCCCACCAGCGCCCCGCCACCAGAAGGAGGTGATCGGCCCAATCAGTTCGCGCATGCACGTCTGAACCCATCGCCCGCACCTGCTCAGCCAGGCCGGGAAGCTGCGCATCCACCAGGCGTGCCGCCACGCCGTCCCACCACGCATACGGTTGGGAGCGAGCCGCAGCGAGGCCGGTCCGCACCAGATCGCTCAGCCAGCGGGCGAAGTCGTCGACTCCCGCGTCCATGAGAGCCATTCGGTCAGCCAGCCGCCTGGCCTGAGCCTGCGCGTCGACCGGCTGCCCAGTCTGGCGTTGTACGCGAGAAGTGGTGCGATCCGTCCGCTGGGACGCCCATTCCTGGGCGAACCCGGCCGTCTCTGTGCCGGCGTCGGCAGCTTCGCCGCGGGACCAGAGCAGAAGCAGGGCGAGAGCATGCTTGCAGGGGAACTTGCGGCTAGGGCAAGAGCAGCGATAGGCGGGGGCAGCAATATCCACGCTCACCTGGTACGGGGTCTTCCCGCTGCCCTGGCACTTGCCCCAGACCAGGACGTCGTTGCTGCCCGTGTCGGACCACGGCCCTGGATGCGCAAGCTTGCGCGCCGCGGCGAGGGAGGATGCATCGGGTGCGGCGTTCACCACCCGCAATTCTTAAAAAAAAAACATCAAAAACATTGATCCCGATGTCGCAGCTACCGCAAGAGAAGCGATCGGGGGTGGTTGCCCCTACCGCTCGTCGCTCACCCGTGCGGCAACTGCAGATCTGCATCCGCGCGGTTGCGAACGTGCTGGGGAACGGAGCTTTCCGCTGCAAGGCCACCGCGGGCCGACACGCCGCCTTGCTCCAGCTCGGCGACCAGCTCGACCGCCGCCAGGTCGCGCGCACTGTCTTCGAGCGGAACCAGCGCCGGGATGGTCTTGGACTCGTCGAGCACGTTGAGCTTGCGCGCTGACGGCAGCACCTGCCGTTCGAGAGAACCCACGAAGCGGTTGTAGTCCGTGACTGTCGCCTTCACCGACCGGCCGAGCTTGTCGATGTGCCCGGCCATGGTAGCGAGCCGGCCGTACAGTTCACGACTGAGATCGAAGAGGGTCTTGGCCTCCTGTGAGACCACATCCTGCTGCCAACTGAACGCCACAGTTTTCAGCACCGACCACAGTGTCACGGGGGAGGAGAGCGCAACACGCTTGCTGAACGCGAACTCCATGATGGTGGGGTCCGCCTCCAGCGCGCTCGACACCAGCGACTCACTCGGGATGAACGCGATGACCATCTCGGGGCTGGCGTCGAGGCCGTCCCAGTACGTTTTGCTGCCGAGCTTGACGATGTGGTCACGAACGGCCTTGACGTGGTCCTTCATCAGCTGGGCTCGACGGGCCAGTTCGGGTTCGGATGCCGTCAGGGGGATGGCGCTTGCCTGAATGTACGAGTTGAACGGAACCTTGGCATCGACGGCGATGCTCTTGCCGCCGGGGAGGTAAACGACCATGTCCGGGCGCCCTGCGCCGCTGTCGGAGCTGATGCTCGACTGCACGTCGAAGTTCACCCGTTCCAGAAGTCCGGCCGCTTCGACCACGCTGCGCAGCTGGGTCTCGCCCCACACGCCGCGGGTCGAGTTGTTGTTGAGGGCGGCCGCCAGCGATTCAGCCGTCGAACGGAGCCTTTCCTCTGATTCGGTTGCGCTCCGTAACTGCTGTGCGAGCTCGCCGTGCTGCCTGCTGCGCTGCGTTTCGAGTTCGGTGACCTTCTGCTGCATCTCCTGCAGGCTCTCGCGCACCGGAGCCAGTGCCTGCAGCACACGGCTCTCGGATCGGGCGCGCTCGGTCTCTTCTTCGCGTTCGCGGCGGTGCCGCTCGACGAGGTCCTGGTACTGGTCGCGCTGAGCGTCGATCCGATCCTGAAGCGCATCGGCGCGTGTCTCAGCTCGGGCCAGCAGCTCGGCGAGCTGGGCGTGCCGCTCCGCCTCCGTCGCGCGGACCCGCGCCAGCTCGGCCTCGTGGCGTGCCTCGACGACCGGGCTGATGGCATCCGCTGCCGGCTGCCGACGGCGCACGAGAACGACAGTTGCGAGCGCTCCGAGCAGTGCGCCGAGCAAAACTCCGAGCAGTAGGGTCAGGAGAGGGTCCATGCTCCCAGTGTGGACCCGACCCCCGACAGGACCCGGGCACGAATCACCCGCATCCCCGCATCAGGCGGCAAGGTATGAGCCGCAGAACTCGATACGATCGAGCAATGGCTTCGTGGCGCGTGTACCTGTTCCTCGTGCTGGCGAACCTGTTCTGGTCCGGCAACTACGTCGTCGGGAACCTCGTCGTCGGCGGCATCAGCCCGCTCCAGCTCACAGCGATCCGCTGGGCGATCGCGGCACCGTTTCTGCTCGTGCTCGCTGCGCTGATCGAGAAACCGGACTGGCGAGCAGCGCTTCGCGAGTGGCCGATGCACCTGCTGCAGGCAGCCCTCGGCCTCATCGCCTTCTGCCTCTTCAGCTACCAGGCACTCGCGCACACCACGGCGCTGGACGCCGCGCTGGTCGGGGCCACCAACCCAGTGCTGATCGCTGTGATCGCCGCCGTGCTCATCCGGGAACGGATTCGACGCACCAGCATCCTCGGACTGGTCACCTCGCTCTTCGGCGTCCTGCTCATTCTCACCAACGGCAGGCTCCTCGAGGTGTTCACCACCCAGTACAACGTCGGCGGTGTGTGGATGCTCGGCGCAGTGATGGTCTGGACCGTGTACACGATTCTCGGACGGACCCTGAAGACGGCGCCTGTGACATCCGCTGCGCTGCAATCGATTCTCGCCGCTGTCGCGCTCGCCCCGATCACGCTCCTTGTCGGCGGCCCGATCACCCTCGACAGCGCCGGCTGGTGGGGTGTGCTGTACATCGGGCTGTTCCCATCGGTGCTGAGCCTGATGCTATGGAACATCTCGGTGAAGAAGATCGGCGCCGGGCGGGCGGGGATCTACCTCAACCTCATGCCGGTGTTCACGGCGCTCATGGCTCTCGCGATGGGAACACCGATCACGCTCGTGCAGGTGCTCGGCGGTGCCCTTGTGATCGCCGGCGTGTGGCTGACCAGCCGTCCGATGCGCACCATTGCGGTCGCTCCCAGGTCGGGGATCGGGTTCGACGCGGGGGCTTCAGAGGTCGGCCCGGTACGATAGACCCTCGTGGCTCTAACTATCGGTATCGTCGGTCTCCCTAACGTCGGCAAGTCAACCCTCTTCAACGCGCTCACCAAGAACTCGGTGCTCGCGGCAAACTACCCGTTTGCCACGATCGAGCCGAACATCGGTGTGGTCAACCTGCCCGACTCGCGGCTCGCCGTGCTGGCGGAGATCTTCGGCAGCGAACGCATCATGCCTGCTGCGGTGTCGTTCGTCGACATCGCCGGTATTGTGCGCGGCGCAAGCGAAGGGGAGGGGCTCGGTAACAAGTTCCTCGCCAACATCCGAGAAGCGGATGCCATCGCGCAGGTCGTTCGCGGATTCTCCGATGAGGACGTGGTCCACGTCGACGGTGCCGTGAATCCGGCCGGCGACATGGAGACCATCAACACCGAGCTGATCCTCGCCGACCTGGAAACCCTCGAGAAAGCGCAGTCGCGTTTCGAGAAAGAGGTCAAGGGCAAGAAGCTGGACCCGGGCGTGCTGACCACCGCTGTAGCCGCGAAGGCGTACCTCGACACCGGCAAGCCGCTCTCAAGCTCAGGCCTCGACCTCGAACCGATCCGCGAGCTCGGCCTCCTGACCTCCAAACCATTCATCTACGTCTTCAACATCGACGAGGGTGTGCTGCAGGACGACGTGAAGCTCGCCGAACTGGCTGCGCTCGTCGCGCCGGCGCAGGCGATTTTCCTCGACGCGAAACTCGAATCCGAACTCATCGACCTCGACGCCGAGGACGCCGCTGAGCTTCTCGCTTCGACCGGCCAGACCGAGTCAGGCCTCGACCAACTCGCCCGCATCGGTTTCGACACGCTCGGTCTGCAGACCTACCTCACGGCTGGCCCCAAGGAGACGCGCGCCTGGACGATTCCGAAGGGCGCGAAGGCGCCGCAGGCGGCCGGTGTCATCCACACCGACTTCGAGCGTGGCTTCATTAAGGCCGAGATCATTTCTTTCCACGACCTCGTCGAGACAGGTTCGGTAGCCGAAGCCCGTGCCAAGGGCAAGGCCCGCATGGAGGGCAAGGACTACGTCATGTCCGATGGCGACGTGGTGGAGTTTAGATTTAACGTATAACACCGTTTCATCTGGGATTTAATACGAGGTTGAGGCTGGACGCTAGCAGCACTGAAGTCTTTGTGCGAACGGTCGCCTCACTTGGCGTGATTGCCCACGGCTGCTGCTACGTTCGCCGGTATGGGGAAAATTCGCTTCTTCGGCCTTGCCGCGGTGCTGCTGGTGAGCTTGACGGTTACAGGGTGCGCAACTCCCGGAGTCTGCACCACCATCGGGTGGACAAACACGGTCAGTGTCGAATTGAGTGGCAACGCAGGTCGGGTTGCAGCACTCGAGATGTGTGCAGACGGGGTCTGCACTTCGTCAGCAACTCTTGAGCAAGGCTCTGACGAGCGGTTGCGACTAGCCACGGAGGTCCCGCAGGATTCTGCGACCTCGTCGCCGGTGCTCACTAGCAGCCCTTTGTTGTACTCCATCGCTCGCGTGGATGAACGCTCATGGAAAGTCTCACTGGACATGCAGGCGCCAGAAATGCTCACACTTCGTGCAGTGTCCGCCGGGGGCGAGGTTCTCGCGGAACGGGATTTCGCGCTCGAGTGGCGGCGCGTGGGTGGAACCGAGCAATGCGGCGGCCCGCACGAAGCGGGTCCTGTCAGTCTCGACGTTCCGTCCTGATGCCTCTCGAATGGCAACATGCTTGGTGCCGTCGAACGAAGAACCACACGCCAATGGTCCGACGTAAGCGGATCCAAGATGTTCTTCGGTGCCGCCACCCGGTGGACTTCCGCTTCAAGGTCTGAGGGACCGGGAACCAGCTCGTTTCTCCCTAGGGGGTTGCGGACAATCAGGGAGCCACGTCGCTCGAGGGTCCCTTCTCCTGCCTGGGCGGGTCGCGTCGTACTCTCTTGTCACAATGTGCGGCCGGTGGCCCAAGGTAGGGGCAGTTCGCGTAGAAAGCGTCCACGCCGGACAGCTAGTTCGCCGCGGCGAAGGTGTGGCCCGCTGAACGGTCGTTCGTTGAGGCCGCGCGCTTCCGGGTCAACCCACATCGATATCAGCTCCACGGTCCCCTCACGGTCGCCGATAGTGCCGCTCGCCATGCCGCAGATCCTTCCACGGGAACGCCATTGGAGTTAGGCGGCACTCGCGCTCGAACTGAGAAAACTTTCGTCGGAATGTCGAATTCACTCGAACTGGAACGTCGTATCTCTGTACCGTCAAGAAATGGAGAACAGATGCGATACGTGATGTTTGTGGCAACGGACCCCGAGGGGGAACCGTATACCGCTGAGGACGACCGAATTGAAGACTGGGGCAAGGAGGTCGGAGCGCGCGGCGTGTGGGTCGACGGTAATCGTCTGCGGCCGGTCGAAGATGCCACAACGGTTCGCGTGCGTAACGGGGAGTTGCTGGTGACCGATGGCCCCTTCACCGAATCGAAGGAGTGGATCGCCGGCTACGACGTGCTCGAATGCGCAGATCTCGACGAAGCGATCGAGGTCGCGTCGAAGCATCCGATGGCTCGATTCGGTCGACTTGAGCTGCGACCGATCTGGCCTTTCGATTGACATCATCCCCGCTGAGTGCGGTGCTCGACGAACTGCATCGCGCAGAATGGGGCGGTCTCGTCGGCAGGCTTGTCGGCATGACCGGCGACTGGGCTCTGGCTGAGGATTGCGTGCAGGACGCCTTCGCGACTGCACTGGTGGCTTGGCGGTCCGGCGGCGTCCCGGACCGCCCGGCTGCCTGGCTGTTCACCGTTGCCCGAAATAAAGCGCGCGACCGTCTGCGGCACACCGTCGTCGAACGGGAGAAGCTGCGTGACATTGCCGATCTGGCAGCGCCCGTGGATGAGCTTCCGGAGATCGACGAGACTGTGTTGCTCGACGAGCAATTGCGGCTGTTGTTCACCTGCTGCCACCCTGCCCTCGCATTGCCGAACCGGGTCGCTTTGACCTTGCGGGCGGTTGCCGGACTCACAACCGGAGAGATCGCGTCCGCATTCTTCGTGCAGGAATCCACCATGGCCCAACGCATTGTGCGAGCGCGCCAGAAGATCACGAACGCCGGCATCCCCTATCGGATTCCCACCGCGGATCTGCTCCCTGAGCGACTCCAGGGGGTACTCGCAGTGCTCTACCTGCTGTTCAATCAGGGATACAGCGATGTGAGCCGAAGCGATCTGGCAGATGCCGCGATCCGCATGGCACGCACTGTGGTTCGTTTCGCGCCCTCCACCGACGAAGCACGTTGCCTCCTCTCGCTCATGCTGCTCCAGTCCTCGCGCCGTGCGGCACGCCTCAGCGCCGACGGGCAGCAGCTCACTCTCGAGCATCAGGATCGAACACTGTGGGACCGGTCAGCGATCGACGAGGCCCTGACGCTTCTCGCACCGCTGACCGTGGGCAGCGATCGCGGGTTCTACCGGATCCAGGCAGAAATCGCGGCCTGTCACGCCCGCGCAGCGACCCCCAACGCCACCGATTGGCGTCAGATTGTGCGGCTCTACGACGCACTCGTACCGATGACGCCGTCACCGGTCGTGGCCCTCAGCCGCGCCATCGCGGTCGGAATGGCGACGGGCCCGGCAACCGCACTCGACATCCTCGATAGCCTCGACGCTGATGCGCGACTTTCAACTTCGCATCTCTTGCCGGCAGCCCGCGGCGACATGCTCGCGCGGGCCGGGCGCCACACCGAGGCAGCCGCCGCGTTCAAGGTCGCGGCCGAACGCGCGACGTCAGAGCTCGATCGGCAACAGTTACTCCGCGAGGCGACCGCAACAATGCAACGCATTTCCCTTGTGGGGATGACCCCGGCTGGGGACGAACACCTCTACAAGGGGGAAGAAGCAGGATGGCCCAAACACATGCTGAACGAAACTGACGCGTCGACGTCGTCGAGGTCGGTGTTCACCTGACGCCCTGCGGACGCCCTCGGAGACTTCCGGGGGCTGGCTCGTAGAGGAAGATGCGGACGGTCGTGGGGCTACGTCGCTCGAAGGTTCCCTCTCCCGCCCGGGCGGGTGCACCTGTGAAACTGTCGGACTACCGGACCCGCCTGCTCGTCGCTGGCATCATGAGGATATGACTTTGTACTCCGACTTCGGCACTCGCAGGACCCGCCAGATCGTCGGCGACGTGCTGGCCTTCGTTCTGATAAGCGCGTGGGTGTTGCTCGGCATCACCGTGTACGAGCTCGTGGAGAATCTTGCCGTGTTCGGGGGGCAGATGGAGGAGGCGGGCGCGGGCTTCGCGGAAACCATGACAGAGGTAGGCAACACTCTCGGCGGAATCCCGCTCATCGGCGGCGGGATCAGGGCGCCCTTCGACGAAGCGAGCAGCGCAGGTGGCGCGCTCGAGGCGGCGGGGCAGAGCCAGCAGATTGCCGTCAACCAGCTCGCCACCGGCCTCGGCATCGGAATCGCCGCCCTGCCGATAATCATGATCCTCGTGCTGTGGCTCGTCCCGCGCATCCGGTTCGCGCGAAAGGCCGGGCAGGCCAAGGCGGCAGTCAAGTTCGGCACGGGCATCGACCTGCTAGCCCTGCGGGCCCTCGCCACCCAGGAGATCTCGACCCTCTCGAAGATTGATCCGGATGCGATGGCCGCATGGCGGCGCGGTGACGTGATCGTCATGCGTGCGCTCGCCCAGCTCGAGCTGAAAAGCTCAGGGGTGCGCCTCCCCTTCGCTGATGGGAACCTCGAGCACCCCTAGGGTTAGGCGGCTGCCCGGTCTTTGATCTTGGCTCGGTTTTGAACGCCCGCTCGGACCGGCGAGGCGGTCGACGTTCAGCACGTCGACGGTGCGGCCCACGATCGCTTCGGGCAGTGCGTCGGCGAAGCGCTGGTGGTACCCGAGTGACGTGTCGCCTCGGCAAGAGCTAACCAAAAGCATCGGAGTTCTGAACGACATGATCGGGATTGACGTCGCTGTACGGGCGATGCAGACATCGAGCGGGAGGTGGCTGCGTAAGAATTCCACGGCGTTCTCCCAAGCTCCGCTCCGAAGAAAGAGTACGAAGATGCATCGGCACTGGTCACAACCAGTCGCACGGTGATGATCGACGCCAACCGGGCTGAACGCGAAAGCCGTAACTCATGACCCACCAGATCGGCGACTACGTAGTCGTCTCCCGCACCCTGTACAAGATGGGTGTCGGCACCCGACGCGGATGGCAGACCATGCCGCGCGCCGGCGTCGAAGGTGTCATCATCGGCACCCGCACCGTCTCGAACGTGAACGCTGGGAGAGTGGCGGACTCTTCGGCCGAAATGACGGCACATCTGGTTAGCTGTGACCGGGGCCGGAAGACAGTGCTCGCCCTGCCGGCCGACATGACCGCTGCCCGGAATCCGTGCGACCCAGAGGATGCGTGCGGGCGCTGCTCCCGGCCGGTGATGCGGCGGTGGTCAACGGATGCACGACCTCCACGACCAGATGTTCGGCTCCGCTGAAACCGTCCCAAGGTGCTCCGCACCCGTCTGCAGACGAGTACGCAACGCTGATGAACATCAGTCGGTTTGTCGTCAGTGCACATCCGACGGCGCTGGCTAAGCCGGCTGTCGGCGAGGTGATGTCGCCCAGCATTGAGACACCTCGACGTCGGGTCGCGGTCTCCTCAGCTCATGTATCCTGTCTCGGGAGCAGAACCTCTCCAGCCGTAACGCAGCAGAACCGCGCCCTTCTCGGATGCAGCCTCTGCAGCGAGCAGCTCCAGTGACGCGGGTGGTCCATCGTCGGGAAACAGACGTTTGCCAGGACCGACGACGATCGGGTACACCCACAGGTTCAACTGGTCGAACAGGCCGTTGGCGACGAGAGTGCGCGAAAAGTTGATGCTACCGATTACGTGGATTTCCTGGTGCCGCTCGCGGAGCGCCGACACTTCTGCGAGTAGGTCGCTGCCGAGCAGATGCGAGTCGCGCCATCCGAGTTCCGGTGCGCCCCGCGACGCAACGTACTTCGGGATCGCGTCGAACTTGCGTGCGATTCCCGACTCAGGTCCATCGAGCTGATGCGGCCAATACGAGGCAAAAATGTCGTAGGTTCGCCGGCCAAGGAGAAGAGCGTCCATGGCCTGTATCCCCTCGTCTACCTGCGCGCCGACGGTGTCGTCGATAAGGGGTGCCTGCCACCCTCCGAATGCGAACCCACCTTCGGTGTCCTCGTCAGGGCCTCCGGGAGCCTGGGCCACTCCGTCGAGTGTCGTGAAGTGGTCGATGTGGATCCGACCGGACATGGCGATCTCCTTTCATCCAGCGCTGCAACGACGGATCACCGATCGATGCGCACCACCGAGTACTCTGTGTCGGGTGTCAGGTGTCGGGGGAGTGCCGAAGCGCGCCCAATACGGCGGCGAACAGTGGGCGTGCGACGCTCCGACCGAACATGGGGTCATGTTACTCAGGCTCCTGCGCTCGTCAAGGATGATGTGGAGCGCCTATGTCTAATTCACGGGCAGGTTATCTCCGCAGACGATGCCATAACGTTGGCAGACGTCGAGGGGGATGCCAGCCTGCCTCTGGCACAGTCCTGAGACGGCCGAACACACGGTGAGGGGCCTGGTCCGGGTCAACTCGGCAGCGCCGGTCCACCCATAGTTTCGCTCGGGTGCGCGCGGGAGATTGATAACGGTGCCCGTTGCCGTCTCTACGATCTTCGACGTTCCCGCTCCGTACCAGTACGTGCCGTCGGGACTGAGTGCGCCTCCGAAGTTGGTGGGCGAATCGTCCGGGAATGCGACGGTCGAAAGCATCCGGCGGTTCTCGTCCTCGAACTCCACCCCGTTCCGGCCGTACACTGCCGACGTTCCGGCGCTGACGTCGTTGTAGAAACGGTCGACTCCGAGATTTCCGGGATCTTCGCCTGCCGCCCAACGCCAGACCCAGATGACCGGACCAGGAACGTCGGGGAACCCCGTTCCCGGATCTGGAGTCGCGAAATGAACCGTTTCCTCGTCGACCGATGCGATGACAACGAAATGATGAGGAGGCGCCTGAATAGGCGTTCGGGCCAGCACCCCACCGGTGCTCGCTTCCACAACGACCAGGTCTCCGCGCTGCCCGTCGGTCGTCTCAACCCATGAGACGAGGTCGTGATCCGGGTTCCCCACGATCTCGCGATGCTCCCGCCATGCCGGCGAGCCGGTTGAATTGCTCGGACGCGCCTGGCCACGGTTACGCCACGGCACATCACCGATGATTTTCTCGTCACCGCGGATGTTTCTCCAGACGACATCGAGAAACTCCGGTTCGACGAACACGATGCCGGTGGAGACGAAGGTGAACACCGAGATCGGAGAGGCGCCGGGATCGTCGTCTGGATCGGCGCGAAGCGAGGAAGCGTTCCAGACGCCGATGCCGGCCAACAGAGCGGCGCAGAGAAGGACCACTGCACAGGCGCGCGACTTCTGCGCCTTCAGCTTGCGTCGGGCGACCGCGCCAGAGGGGTCCACGAGCACCTCCTCGAGAGAAGCCTGACACGAATCTTCCCGCTGTTCCGCGACGGCGTCCAGCGCCTCGATCGACGCCGACGCGCTTCGTCAGGGCGTGGGTGCGTTCTTCCCGGCCCACGGGTCGTAGTCGACCTCGAGCTCCGCCTGCTCCGGGCGCGCGTTCTCGGGCACATGCTGGAGATTCACACGAATCCGGTACCAGAGCGAGCTGGATCCCCGCATCCCGTCGAGCAGGACGTCCGCCGGCTCGAGAAGCGCCAGGACGTCCGGATGCCTGGACTTCCACCGCTCGAGTCCCTCGAGGGCCTCGGGCTTCGTCCTGGCCCGAGCGATCTCGATCAGTGGCATCGTCAACGCACGTCGCCCCGAGCCGTCGGAGGATTTCGGCGGCTTCTCAGCCGGACCCAGTTCCTCGGCCAGGGCGAGTAATGCGTCCAGACTGCCGACTGCGGCATCGATTCCGGATGCCGCATCGCCGCGGTCAGCGAAACGCGTGATCACCGAACGCACAGTGAACTGCTCAGGTCGGCATCCCGGCACCTCGTCCCAGTCCAGCGGCGTCGACACGCGTGCATCCGGTAACGCACGCACCGAATACGCGGAGGCGACCGTGCGGTCATTTGCGTTCTGGTTGAAGTCCACGAACACGCTCTCGCCACGCTCCTCCTTCCACCACTTTGCGGTCGCGAGACCTGGCGCACGCCGTTCTACCTCTCGGGCGAGCGTCTCTGCGGCGAGCCGCACCTGGCGGTAGTCCCAACGGGGCGCGATCCGGGCGTAGATGTGCATGCCGCGGGATCCGGATGTCTTGGGCCAGCCGACGAGGCCGTGGTCGCTCAACACCTCCCGGGTGATCATCGCGACGTCGACGATCTGCCGCCAGTCCACTCCGGGCATCGGATCGAGGTCGACGCGGAGTTCATCCGGGTGGTCGAGGTCTTCCGCCCGTACCGGGTGGGGATTCAAATCGATGCATCCGAGATTCACCACCCAGGCCAGCGCTGCGGCATCCCGCACGACGACTTCCTCAGCCGAATTGCCGGACGCGTACTGCAGTGTGGCGGTTTCGATCCACTCCGGTCGCTTCTCGGGCGCTCGCTTCTGGAAGAATGCTTCCTGGTCGATGCCCTTCACGAAGCGTTTGAGCACCATGGGCCGGCCCGCTGCACCACGGAGCGCGCCATCGGCGACGGTCAGGTAGTACTGCACCAGATCACGTTTCGTCAGGCCCGGTTCGGGGAACACCACCTTGTCGGGATTCGAGATCTGCACTTCGCGGTCGCCGATCTCCAGCACCGCCGCCTGGCTCTTTGTCGGACTCATGAGCACACCGTAGTGCTGCCGGCGTGTACGCGGGAGCCCTTTGTGGGGGGCGCGTGAGCGCCCTACCGACAGGTGATGAGGGGCCGGAGTGGACCGGAGCGGGTCAGTCGAGCGTCCGCCGCATGAGGATCCTCGGAAAGCCTCCCGAGACCGAGGTCGTGTCAGCAGCCTTCGTGAAGCCAGCTCGCTCGTACATGCTTCGCGTGCCAACGAAAGCCATGGTCTGGTCGACCCGTGCCCCGTTGTTGTCGACCGGATAGCTCTCGACGACCGGTGCGCCGGACTCTCTGGCGTAGTCGACAGCCCCCGCGATGAGCGACTGAGTGACACCCTGCTTGCGGAATCCGGGTCGAACCCGGATGCACCAGAGCGACCAGACCGGCAGGTGGTCGAGCTGCGGAATCTTGCGTGAATTGGCGATGGGGTGCAACTCGGAGCGCGGAGCGACACCGGCCCACCCCACCGGTTCCCCGTCGAGGTACGCGAGTACCCCCGGGGCCAATCGTCGTGAGCACAGTTCCCGCACCTTGTCCGCCCGCGCCGGCCCCGCCAGCTCTCGGTTCTCTGTCGAGCTCAACCGCCACGACAGGCACCAGCACACCGACGACTGGGGGTTCCTCGGGCCAAGCATGGTGGCCACGTCGTCGAAGTCGTGTGCCGGTCTCACGTCGAGAGTCATCGCATCCGCTTTCGCCCGATGAGCGCTGTGAGTGCTACGCCGCTGCGCTGTTCGACTTTGCGGAACCGGTCGTCGCGCCGGAGGCCAGTGCATCATGAAGAGCCGTCTCAGCTGCGTCGGTGGCAATGCCGAGTGACAGCGCGATCTCGGTGATGAGCGGACCCTGCGCGTGACGCAGCAGATCCCGTTCGGCCAGGGAGAGTCCCTTGTCGTCGTGCCGACGGGTCAGGTCACGAACCACACCGGCGATTGTGAAGATGTCGCCGACCTTGATCTTCTCCTGGTTGTCCTTCATGCGGCGGGACCATTTGGTCTCCTCATCCACCGTTGGCGCCCGGAGCACGTCGAAGAGAGCGTCCATCGACGTTGCGTCGAGAACGGCACGGATGCCGACCTGATCGGCACTGGCCACCGGCACGCTCACCGACAGTTTTGAATCGTGAACTTCGAGCTTGAGATAGCTGATCTCGGCGCCTTTCACCGTGCGCGAGAAAATCTGGACGACAGTGGCTGGGCCGTGATGCGGGTAGACGACAGTCTGACCTTCGGAAAACTGCATGGAATGTACCTCCGGGTGCGCAAGAAGCGCCACACTCGACATCAGCAGCAGGACGAACACGAGTTCATTCCAGCAGAGACGGTCGTCCCATTGCCTGGTCGACGATCCTGCTGTCGAACCAGATTCCATGGGCGCGCGGACGGAAGTTCCACATGGGGAGGAACAACCGGAGCCGCGAGCTTGGCTACTGACAATTCTCTCACATTGGTCCGACATGTTCACGGAAACGGGTTGTGCGCCCGTTTCGCTGTGCGCTGCACAGGGCACAGACAGGTGGCTTTGCTAACCTTTCAGGAGGTCGCGGAGAGCGGCCCCGGACGAGGGATCAGTACCCGGAGAGCGACAAGACTGGCCAGAAAGTCAGCCATGTCCTGGGTCATTCTCATCGCGTCCGGAGTGCTCGAAGCCGTCTGGGCGACAGCGCTCGGCAAGTCCGAAGGATTCACCAAACTCTGGCCGAGCGTCCTCTTCGTCGGCGCCCTGGCACTCAGTATGGGCGGCCTCGCCTGGGCGATGCGCGACATTCCGATCGGCACCGCTTACGCGGTTTGGGTTGGAATCGGAGCGGCGCTCACCGTCGCGTGGTCCATGATCACCGGTGACACGGATGTCTCGTGGGTTCGGATCGCGTTGCTGCTCGGGCTCATCGGTTGTGTCGTCGGACTGAAGCTCGTCGACGACACCCACTAGCAACCGCGTCGGTTACGGTGGACTCGCTCCAACGTTCAGGTTCCGCCGGCCCTCAACGACATTTCCCCTGAGGAGGCAGCAGGTATGAGCCTGATCCGACTGAACGACGTCCATGTGCGATTCGAGAACACCCCGGTGCTTCGCGAAGCGTTCTTCCGCCTCGAAACCGGCGACCGGGTCGGCCTGATCGGCCGCAACGGGTCAGGGAAAACGACTCTCATCAAGCTGATCCTCGGGCAGGTGTCGACGGATGCCGGAACGCTCACGCTGGATGACGGCATCCGGATCGGATACTTCTCGCAGTTCTCCGAACTCGACGGCACCGCGACGATCACTGAAGTGCTCGACGACGTGTTCAGCGAGATCCGTGCGGTCGAAGCCGAACTGGCGTCGATCGACGCATCCATCGCCGCCGACCCGGCCGCCGATCTCGATGCGTTGATCGGCCGCCAGGGCGAGCTGTTCGAGGAGATGGACAGGCTTGACGGCTGGGACTACCCGCGGCGCATCGACGAGGCGCTGACCCGGCTGGGCTTTGACGAGGCGCACCGGAGCTGCCCGATCGATGACCTGTCCGGCGGCTGGCGCAACCGTGCCGCACTCGCCAAGATCGTGCTCGAGCGGCCCGATGTGCTGCTGCTCGACGAACCGACCAACTTCCTCGACGTTGCCGGTGTCGAGTGGCTCGAAGCCTGGTTCCGCGATTTCCGCGGCGCGGCGATCATCGTGTCGCACGATCGCACCTTCCTGGACTCCGTTGTCACTCGCATCGTCGAACTGGAGAATTTCCACCTTCACGAGTACCCCGGCAACTTCGCCGAATATGTGGTGCAGAAGCAGTTCCGGCTGAAGACGCTCGAGCAGCAATTCATGCATGAGTCCGAGCTGCTGGCCTTCGAGGCGGAGGGAATCGCCGACCGGCGTGCCGCCGCTAAGGCGGCAAGCAGGGGACTGGACAAGAAGCTGTCAGGGATCAAGAAGTCACGTGCTCCTCGCCCGGTGGACCAGATCATCACCGAGATCTACGGCGGGCTGCACGTCAAGGACATTCTTTGTCGGGTGACCGGGCTCTCCAAGTCCTACGGGGACAACCTGCTCTTCTCCGACCTGACCTTCGAGATCCGGCGTGGCAACCGCATCGTCGTGCTCGGGGCGAACGGCAGCGGCAAATCGACGTTGCTGCGGGTGCTGACCGGTGAGGAGAAGGCCGACTCAGGGGAGGCAATCTGGGCCAAGGGTTCCGGCGTCGTCTCGTACAACCAGATGCTCGCCGACCTCGATGACGACGACACCATCACGCACGCCGTGAACGCTGCGCCGGGCAGCCTCGCCTTCGCGGCCACCCGCAAGTCGGTGGGTCGCTTCCTGTCGATGTTCCAGTTCTCCGAGGCTGACCTCAAGCAGCGGATCGGCAACCTCTCCGGCGGCCAGCGCGCTCGAGTAGCGATGGCGCAGTGTCTCCTTTCGGGTGCCTCCGTTCTGATCCTGGACGAGCCCACCAACCACCTCGACATGCCCAGCACCCAGGTAATGGAACGGGCGCTCGTGCACTTCCCCGGTGCGGTTGTCGTGGTCAGCCACGACCGGTTTTTCAGCGACAAGGTGGCGAACCGCAAACTCGTCTTCGGAGTCGACGGCGCGGAACCCGGTGAGATCGAGGTCCGTGCGGCGTAGGCCACGCGACCTGCGGCCGGCGAAGGTCGGCTCGTTCATTGAGCGCAAATCGACCTTCAACGTCCGGTGAAAGGTCGATTCGCGCACGACGAACATCGTTGCGGCGGTGGCGCAGGCTCAGCCGATCACGCCATCCACGAAGTCCGCGACGGATGCCGTCACCAGAGCGGCCACATCGCTTGCGGTCAGCGCTGACGACTTCAGTATTTTCATCCCGTGGTCCGCGCCCGCAACGGGCACGACACGGATCGTGCGTTCACCGCCGACCTCGCGCTCGATGTCGCTCGCCGTTCCGAAGGTGTCGCGGTCGCCCTGCAGCACGAGGACCGGAACGGTGGGCAGCAGCAACTCTTCGAGCCGTGAAACCTCCGGTCGGCCGGGCGGATGCAGCGGGAACGCGAGACAGAGCACCGCGGCAGCTTCGAGGTCGTTCGCCGTGCGGCAGGCGACGCGTGCTCCGGCGCTTCGGCCGCCGACGACGATCGGCAGCCCGGAAGCAAACTCGGCGACCGCCGGTGCCGTCTCCCGCCAGGCCACGTCGAGGGTCGCCGGTCTCGGGGCGATCTTCTTCCCGGCCACTCGCCAGGGTTGCTCGTAGCGGGCGACTGTGAACCCGAGGTCGGGCAGACGTGAGGCAAGTGCCGCGAGATCGACAGCGCCGATCCCCCCGCCGGCACCGTGGCCGAGCCAGACGAGTGCCCGAGGCTGGGCCGCCGGACTCACCGTGAGCCGCCCGGGCCCGAGCGAGGTCGGCACGTCGATGGTCATGACCCCGACGCTACCCGCGAAGCATTGTTGCTCGCACGGTTTCTCCGCGTGGTCCGCCAGAAGCGCCACGCACCGGTGGACCACAGGGCCCAGAGCACGAGTAACGGCTGGAACAGCAGACGGATGCCCCGGCTGAGGTCATCGTTCAGACCGAACGAGTCCGTCCCTGTTGCGAACTGGGAAATGTTGCCGGGGAAGACCGCCACGAAGAACGCGGCCACGACCCAGCCGAGCGGAGCCCTCCAGCGCCACAGCAGGAGCAAAGACGAACCGAGCAGGATCTCCACCACCCCGGATGCCACGACAACGACGTCGGCATCCACGGGAAGCCAGGCAGGCACTTGCGCTTGAAACGCTTCGCGGGCGACCGTGAGGTGCCCGATGCCGGCGAACAACAGGAAGAGGCCCAGCACCACCTGTGCGACAGCGGCCACGACGGATGTGCGGCGGGAACGGCGAGGATCCGGGTCGGTCATGGCGCCAGCCTATGCCAGTGGTCCTCGCCGCACCGGGGCATCCGCCCACCGGATTCTGGTCGCGCGGGTCCATTGGTGTCGCGCGGGTGCAGTTCGCTGCTTGCCAGGATGGTCGTGAGACATCTGGTGAGGGTGTGGGGAAAGCGAAGTAGAACATGAGCGAATTGATGATTGTCGGCCGGACCGCGAGTGGGAGCCGGTCGTATCCGTTGTCGTTCCGGGTGGAGGTTCTCCGCCGGTGGGACGAATGCGTGGAGCGGGGCTCGAAGGCCCGGCTGTTGCGGGAGTTCGATCTGGCCTCGACAACGGTCGATCGGTGGCGGCAGGCTCGAGCTCGGGGAGAATTGACGGCGTCGATGGTTGCTGCAGCGGAAAGGTCACCGAGACGGATGGATAGTCGTGATCGTGCGGAACTGGCACGGCTGCGCCAGGAGAACGAGGCTTTGAAGAAGAAGGTCGCGCAATCCGAGGCGGCGCAGGAGATTCTGGGAAAAGCATTCGAGCTCTTGGAA
>NZ_JBKJWH010000131.1:0-18547 GCF_046716805.1 Mycetocola sp.
ACCCGCACCGGCCGTCAGAAGTACGGCCAGGATGTGGAGCCGATCGTCTGGTTCGTCGCCAAGCTCGGGCTCATCGCCGTCGCGATCGGCTTCTTCGCCTACGCACTCGCGTCGTACAAGGGCATCCCGGTGACGTTGATCGTTCTCGCGGTTCTCGTGCTCATCTACGGCATCATCATGAACCGGAGCGTCTTCGGCCGCCACGTCTACGCGATCGGCGGGAACCGCCATGCCGCTGAACTGTCCGGCATCAAGACGCGCAAGACCGACTTCCTGCTCTTCGTGAACATGGGAGTGCTCGCAGCTCTCGCCGGCCTGATCTTCACGGCGCGCCTCAACCTGGCCGGGCCGAAGGCCGGCGACGGGTTCGAGCTGGAAGCCATCTCGGCCGCCTTCATCGGTGGAGCCGCGGTGCAGGGCGGTGTCGGCACCATCGGCGGCGCGATCATCGGTGGTCTGATCATCGGCGTGCTCAACAACGGCATGTCCATCCTCGGCCTTGGAATCGAGTGGCAGCAGGCTGTCAAGGGCCTGGTCCTGCTCCTCGCCGTCGCCTTCGACGTCTACAACAAGCGTCGCTCGGGCGGAAAGTAAGGACCCTGCGGTCGCCGGCGTCGTGCCGGTGACCCGCGCAATTCCCAGGAAAGAGAAGCGGATGCCCCTCCTTGGCGCGCTCACGGATGGTGCGCGGCTGATCGCTGTGCTCGGCGACCTGCCAGCGGCCGACGGCGTACCCGTTCTCGGCGTGGAGTCTCTCCTCCTGCCCTTTCAGAGCGTTGCCGACAACGTCCTCCTCGGTTCGGAGGCAACCGGCGGGTTCTTCCTGCGCAAGCAGAACCGGGAGCTGCGTGCCGTCGAACTGCTCGACCGGGTCGGCCTCGCCGTGCCGCCGACAACGCCGGTCCTCGAACTCGACGCCGTCGACCAGCGCCTGGTCGAGCTGGCCGGGGCGCTGGGGAGGTCGCCGGCGTGCATCCTCGTCGACGACCGCTCGAGCAGCTTTAACGACGACGAGGTTCGGCGCTGGCACACCGCTCTCGCCCGCGCGGGGGAGGTTGCGCCGACCCTGATCGCCGTGAACACCCTCGCCGACCTGCAGCTCAGCCCGGGTGCGATCGACCTCGTCGCGGTCGTTCGAAACGGAACGGTGGCGGGAACGGCCCCGCCCACCGACGTCGACGGTCTGATGGCCCTGCTCGTCGGGGACGACGCCACTCCGCCGAGAGAAAGCAGCCCATTCGGACCTGTCGTCCTCGAGCTCGATCGCGTCTCTGTTTCTCACCCGGTCCGCCGTGAGCGGCTGCTCGTCGAGGACGTCTCTCTGACCGCGCGAGCCGGCGAGATCCTGGGGCTGGCCTATGCGCAGGACCTCGTGCTCGGCGTTTTCGGTGCATCCTCCGGAGGCGAGGTCAGCGGAACGATCCTGCTGGACGGCAAGCCCGCCGATCTGTCCACGGTCGAGCGAGCCATCGCCTCCCGGGTGCTCTTCATTTCCGAACATCCGCCCACCTACGACATCGGTCTCGTCGGCGGCATCCCGACGAACGTTTCGGGCGAATCGCTGGCCCGGCTCGCCCGGATCGGAGTGATCGACCGTCGTCGGGCGTACTGGCCGCGGCGCGCGCCATCGATGCTTCTCGACGCGATCGCCTCGCGGTCCCGGCCATCCACCGCCGCGATGAACGAGATTCTGGCGGGTTGGGCGAAGAACCCGCCCCGAGTGGCGATGATCACCGAACCGTTCTCCGGCCTTTCGCCCGCCGAGCGTGAGGAGCGCCGAGAGCTGATCGAGCGCATCGCAGCGGCCGGTGCGGCTGTGATTCTCGAAGCAGCCGAACCGACCCAACTCGTGGGGGTGAGCGACCGCCTCGTCCTGCAGCGCGGACGACGACTCTCCGCCGAGCTCAGCGGGCAGGACGCGACCCTTCGGGGGCTCGCTGCTTTTCGCATCCGCACTGAATTCCGACCTGAGATTTGAGGACCATGTGACGAACACCCAGCCGCAAGCCCCCGGGCGACACGAGAACGAGGGAGCCCAGCCGGCTTCCGGGAACGCAGGAACGCAGGGCAGCGAGAGTTACGTGATCGGCATCGACTACGGCACGCTCTCCGGCCGTGCCGTCGTCGTGCGGGTGTCGGACGGTGCGGAACTCGGCAGCGCAGTGCTCGACTACCCACATGCGGTTATGGACACCACCCTCGCCGCATCCGGAAAGCGGCTGCCGCCGGACTGGGCGCTGCAGGTGCCACAGGACTACGTCGACGTTCTCAAATCAGCTGTGCCCGAGGCCGTGAAGCTGGCCGGCATCGACCCGTCCGCCGTGATCGGCATCGGCACCGACTTCACCGCGTGCACGATGGTCCCCACGCTTGCCGACGGCACCCCGCTCAGCGAACTGCCCGAGTACGCCGACCGACCGCACGCCTATGTGAAGCTCTGGAAGCACCACGCCGCCCAGTCGCAAGCCGACCGGATCACCGAACTCGCGGCATCCCGCGGTGAAAGCTGGCTGCCTCGATACGGTGGACTGATCTCGAGCGAATGGGAGTTCGCGAAAGGGCTGCAGCTGCTCGAAGAGGACCCCGAGCTGTACGAGCGGATGGACCACTGGGTCGAAGCCGCTGACTGGATCGTCTGGCAGCTGACCGGCGAGTACGTTCGCAACGCCTGCACCGCCGGTTACAAGGGCATCTACCAGGACGGTGAGTACCCCGGCCGCGACTACCTGGCCGCCCTGAACCCGGACTTCGCCGACTTCGTGTCCACGAAACTCGACCACCGGATCGGCCAGCTCGGGGATGCCGCCGGCCGGCTCTCCGCGCAGGCGGCCGAGTGGACGGGGCTCCCAGAGGGCATCGCCGTTGCCGTGGGCAACGTCGACGCGCACGTGGCCGCTCCTGCCGCCCGAGGCGTGGGGCCCGGCCAGATGGTCGCCATCATGGGCACGTCCACCTGCCATGTGATGAACAGCGATCAGCTCGTCGAGGTGCCCGGCATGTGCGGGGTCGTCGATGGCGGCATCGTCGCCGGGCTCTACGGTTACGAGGCCGGCCAGTCCGGAGTCGGTGACATCTTCGCCTGGTACGTCAAGAACCAGGTGCCGGAGGGCTACTACGAGGCAGCCGCCGCCGCTGATCTGAGCATCCACCAGTATCTGACCCGGCTGATCCAGGACCAGCCGGTCGGCGCCCACGGGCTGATCGCCCTGGACTGGCAGTCGGGCAACCGCTCCGTGCTTGTCGATCATGAACTCTCCGGGGTCGTGCTCGGCACCACCCTGACGACCCGTGCCGAGGAGATCTACCGCGCCTTGTTCGAGGCGACAGCGTTCGGCACCCGGGTGATTGTCGAGACGTTCAATGCCTCCGGAGTGCCCGTGACCGAGTTCATCGTCGCCGGGGGGCTGCAGAAGAACCCGTTCCTCATGCAGATCTATTCGAACGTACTGCGGATGCCGATCTCCACCATCGCGAGCGACCAAGGCCCCGCGCTCGGATCCGCCATCCATGCCGCCGTCGCTGCCGGCGCATACCCCGACGTGCAGTCGGCCGGCCAGGCGATGGGCAAGGTCAACAGAAACATGTTCACCCCGGACGAGGAGGCGGCAGCAGCATACGACCGACTTTTCGCCGAATACCGGGAACTGCACGATTACTTCGGGCGCGGCGGCAACGACGTCATGCACCGGTTACGCCAACTGAAGAGAGAGGCCCTCGCGTGAACACGTTCTCCCCTGAAATCGAGGTCGCGATCGCACGGGTGCGTGCGGACGTCGCTCGCCTGCACGGCGAACTGGTGCGATACGGCCTCGTCGTCTGGACCGGCGGAAACGTCTCCGGTCGTGTGCCGGGTGCGGAGCTGTTCGTGATCAAACCGTCCGGTGTGTCGTATGACGACCTGGCACCCGAGAACATGATTCTGTGCGACCTCGACGGCTCCGTCATCCCCGGTACCCCCGGGGCGGACCGGTCACCCTCGAGCGACACGGCCGCCCACGCCTACGTCTACCGGCACATGCCTGAGGTCGGCGGCGTCGTGCACACCCACTCCACTTATGCCGTGGCCTGGGCGGCGCGCAACGAACCGATCCCCTGTGTGATCACCGCGATGGCCGACGAGTTCGGCGACGTGATCCCCGTCGGGCCGTTCGCGATCATCGGCGACGACTCGATCGGGCGAGGAATCGTCGAAACCCTCACCGGGCACCGCAGTCGCGCCGTGCTCATGGCCAACCATGGGCCGTTCACCATCGGCACCAACGCGAGGGATGCCGTCAAAGCCGCAGTCATGGTCGAGGACGTCGCGCGAACCGTGCACATCTCCCGCCAGCTCGGTGCGCCGGTCGCCATGCCGCAAGCCGCCATCGATTCCCTGTTCGACCGTTACCAGAACGTCTACGGCCAGGCGCCGCAGGGCGCGCTCGCCAACTCCCCAGACACCGCCGGGCTGGTCGAGTAGGCCGCCTGGGCCGTGTCGAGACCATCACCGTGCGTCCCGACCATCACATCCTCCTCATTCATCCGACTCCGAAGGACGCACCACATGCCTGAACTCTCCACCTCACTCGACGCGTACGAAGTCTGGTTCCTCACCGGGAGCCAGAACCTCTACGGCGAAGAGACCTTGAAGCAGGTGGCCGACCAGTCGCAGGAGATCGCGCGGACGCTGGCCGCAGCATCCGATGTGCCGGTAAAAGTGGTCTGGAAGCCGGTGCTCAAGGATTCCGAGTCGATCCGGCGTGCGGCGCTCGACGCGAACTCGGATGACAAGGTCATCGGGCTGATTGCGTGGATGCACACGTTCTCTCCCGCGAAGATGTGGATCGCCGGCCTGGACGCGTTACGGAAGCCGCTGATGCACCTGCACACCCAGGCGAACGTCGCCCTGCCGTGGGGTGAGATCGACTTCGATTTCATGAATTTGAACCAGGCCGCTCACGGCGACCGGGAGTTCGGCTACATCCAGACCCGGCTCGGGGTCTCCCGCAAGACCGTCGTCGGTCATGTCTCCAACCCCGCTGTCACTGCCCAGGTCGGCACCTGGATGCGCGCGGCCGCCGGCTGGGCCGCCACCCACGAACTCAAGCTCGCCCGATTCGGCGACAACATGCGTTACGTCGCCGTCACCGAGGGCGACAAGACCGAGGCGGAGTTGCGGTTCGGTGTGCAGGTCAACACCTGGGGAGTGAACGACCTGGCGGATGCCGTCTCCGCGGCATCCGAGAGCGACATCGACGCCCTCGTGGCTGAGTACGAAGAGCTGTACGACGTCGCCGCGGAGCTGCGCAAGGGCGGCGACCGCCACTCCTCCCTCCGTGACGGAGCGGCGATCGAGATCGGGCTGCGTTCCTTCCTCGAGGAGGGCGGGTTCGGTGCCTTCACCACCTCGTTCGAGGACCTCGGCGCGCTCAAGCAGCTGCCCGGCCTCGCCGTGCAGCGGCTCATGGCCGATGGCTACGGTTTCGGCGCCGAGGGGGATTGGAAGACAGCCATCCTCGTGCGTGCGGCATCCGTCATGGGAGCCGGCCTTCCCGGCGGAGCGTCGCTCATGGAGGATTACACCTACCACCTCGTGCCGGGGGAGGAACAGATCCTCGGCGCCCACATGCTCGAGGTCAGCCCGGGGCTCAGCTCGGCGAAGCCGACGCTCGAGATCCACCCGCTCGGCATCGGCGGCAAGGACGACCCGGTCCGCCTGGTTTTCAACGCCGACCCGGGCCCCGCCGTCGTCGTCGCGATGAGCGACATGCGTGACCGGTTCCGCCTGGTCGCGAACGTCGTCGACGTGATCGAGCCGGCCGAAGCACTGCCCAATCTCCCGGTGGGGCGCGCGGTATGGAAACCGCAGCCGTCGTTAGCGACCTCGGCGGCGGCGTGGCTCACCGCCGGGGCCGCTCACCACACGGTCATGACGACCGCAGTGGGCGTTGAGGTGTTTCGCGACTTCGCCGAGATTGCGGGCATCGAACTGCTCGTCATCGACGATGCCACCACCCTGGACGGGTTCTCCCGCGAGGTGCGCTGGAACAACGCGTACTACCGGCTCGCGCAGGGGTTCTGACGCGGGTCGGGAGGGGCGCTGGCTGGCAGCATCCGCCCCTCCTGTTCTCAACTGCGGAGATTCTCGGTCGAAGGGGGCCGAACGCGGCCGGGTCGCTCGTTTTCGGCAGATTCTCCGAAGTGACGAACCGTCGGCCGGGTGTGACCACCGAGTGGCAACGCGGCATGGCAGTGTTGAACGCATGACAGACCTCCGAGTGGCGATTGCCCCTGACTCCTTCAAAGGCACAGCGACCGCCATCGAGGTGACGACGGCGCTCGCCGAGGGCTGGCTCGCGGCCCGTCCAGGTGACTCCCTGATCCGGATGCCGCTCGCCGACGGCGGCGAAGGAACCCTCGACGCGTTCGAGCTCGCCGTCCCGGGCGCCCGGCGGATGCCGGTGACGGTCGCTGGGCCGGATGGGCGGCAGGTCGAGGCGAGCTGGGTACTCCTGCCGGACAACTCGGGTGTGGTCGAACTCGCTGTCACGAGCGGCATCACACTGCTCGACCCGCTGCAGCCGATGGACGCGCACACCCTCGGTTTCGGGCAGGCCATCGCCGCCGCCATCGACTCCGGTGTCGACCGGCTCTACCTTGCCATCGGCGGAAGTTCGTCGACCGACGGCGGCGTCGGCGCCCTCACCGGGCTCGGCGCCGCGTTCTACGACGCGGACGGCCGGCCGATTGCCCCAGGCGGGCGCGGTCTCGCCGCGGTGGCGTCCATCGATACCTCGCACCTGCGCGCGGTGCCGGCCGGTGGGGCTGTCATCCTCAGCGATGTGACGAACCCGCTGCTGGGCATGAGCGGAGCGGCAGCGGTGTTCGGTCCGCAGAAGGGTGCCAGCGAAGCGCAGGTCGCCGAACTCGACGCCGGCCTTCGCCGCCTGTCCCCCATCCTCGGCGCGGACCCCGAGACGCCGGGTGCGGGCGCGGCCGGTGGCACCGGTTTCGGCCTCATCGCCTGGGGCGCGGTGATCGCATCCGGGGCCGCTGCGGTCGGCGAGGTGATGCGCGCGCCTGAGGCCGTGGCATCCGCAACCGTCGTCATCACCGGCGAGGGCCGGTTCGACCGCCAGTCCAACGCCGGCAAGGTGCCGTCGTACGTACGCTCGCTCGCCGAAGCGGCCGGAGCGACGCCGTTGCTCGTCGCCGGCGTCATCACTGCGGAGCCCACCGGTTTCGCCGCCGCCGTCTCCCTGACCGAACTTTCCGGCAGCGCGGATGCCGCGATGACCGAGACGGTGCACTGGCTGCGGGAGGCGGGCGCGCGGCTGGCGCGAACCCTGTAGCCGCACCACCCGCGGCACCTGCTCACCCGTGGCGGACGGATGCACCCGGCGTGCCGCGTGCTCCGGTCCGGAACGGGTGCATTGGTGCGGATCAGCTCAGCGGAACCGCGGCGGGGCGCTCCGCCGTACTGCCGACGCGCTCAGCCTGGCCGCTCGCGGCGGACCGCAGCACCGACTCGAGCACGTCCAGCACGTGGAACGCGAGCCGCCCGCCGGCGCGAGGCTCGGCATCCGGGGGTGTGTCGGCGAGATCGGCCAGCCCGAACCCGCGCCCGCTGTCGCGGTAGCCGGCGCTCACCGGCAGGTCTGTCCAGTCGTCCGAGCCCAGGGCGAAATGCCGCACCGTTCCCTGGAACCCGTTGGGGTCGGGCACCGCGAGGCTGCCGGCATCCCCGTGCACCTCGATCGGAGCAGCGGTGGTCGCCACAGCGTCGAAGCTCATCAGCAGGGTCGAGATCGCCCGGGACTCGTGGGTCAGGATGCCGGCGACGTGCGTGTCGATGGACACCGGCACGCTCTCACCCTTCCTTGCGCCCGACCCGATCGTGCGCGTGGAGCGCAAACGGCTCGCGGCGCCCGCCACCCGGGTCACCGGTCCGAGCAGGGTGACCAGCGCGGTGACGTAGTACGGTCCCATGTCGAGCAACGGCCCGCCGCCCGCCGCATAGTAGAAGTCGGGATTCGGATGCCAGCGCTCGTGCCCAGGGGTCACCATCGTTGCCGTCGCGGCGAACGGAGTGCCGATCAGCCCGTCGTCGATCGCCCTCCGCGCGGTCTGGATGCCGGTTCCGAGCACCGTGTCCGGCGCACAGCCCACACGAACGCCGGCTGCCGCGGCGGCGTCGAGAACCTGCCGCGCCTCGGCAGTCGTTGCAGCGAGCGGCTTCTCGCCGTACACGTCTTTTCCGGCGGCGATGGCCCGGAGCGCGATCGAAGCATGCGCGGCCGGGATCGTCAGGTTGAGCACCGTATCGACCGTCGGATCGGCGAGCAGCTCGTCGACCGAGCAGGCCCGCACTCCGGGGTGCTCCGCAGCGACAGCTTCGGCTCGAGCCAGGTCGAGGTCGGCGACGGCGACCAGCCGAAGCTGCGGCAGTCGCGGAAGGTTCGCCAGGTACTGAGCCGAAATCGCCCCCACCCCGATGATGCCGACGTTCAACGGCTCGCCCACAGCAGCCCTCTCTCGATGATCGTCCGCACGTTCGGGTTCTGCAGCACGTCGAGGCTGTGCCCCGGAGTCGCGACGAAGATGCGTCCATCACCCCACAGCCGGGTCCAGACCGCCGGAGACATCACCTCCCGGTGCCACGGGTCGCCGTCGCGTACCCTCTGCGTCGTGGTGGCGAGCACGTCGTTGAGGTTGTCGGAGAGCACCCAGTACTGCTCCGTCTCCAGCTCGAAGTCCGCTATTCCCTCGGTGATCGGATGCCGCCGGCCGAGTTCGGTCATCGCTACGGTGTACGGCACGACGTTGTCCGCATCCCCGCCGTGCCTCTCCTCCGCCGGCTTGCCGGGGTGGCTCGCGAATTGCCCGCCGACGAGGTGGAGGTAGTCGCTCGACGCGCGGAAGGAATCCGCGATGCCGCCATGCCAGCCTGCCAGCCCGGTGCCGGCCCTCACCGCCGACGTGAGCCCGGCGAGCTCGTCGGCCTCGATCGTCGACATCGTCACACACTGCACAATGAGATCGACGGATGCCATCACGCCGTCGTCCGCGTAGACAGCCGTCGACTCCTCGACCTGCACCACAAAACCGGAGGCGACGAGGTGCGGCACGAACAGGTCGGTGGCGGCAACGGGGGAATGGCCCTCCCAGCCTCCGCGGACGATCAGCGCTTGTCGTTGCAACGTCATCCTGCGTCTCCTCGTCGAGCGGCCGCTTCGCGCGCGCGTGCACCGATGCTACGGGGCACTTCCCGTGAGCGCGAGTGAGCGCCCGTCAAGTACCTTTTCTGCGCGGCGCGGCTGATTCATACTGGCGGCATGGGCCAGACCCTGTTATTCGGCGCAATCGCGTCGAGTGCTCTCGTGCTCGGTGCCGTGATCGGGGTGCGCTTCGAGCTGCCGAAGCGGGTCCTCGCCATCCTGCTCTCCTTCGCCGCGGGGGCGCTGATCACGGCGCTGAGTTTCGAACTCTTCGAGGACGCCTATGAACGTGGCGGCATCTGGCGTGCGATCATCGGGCTGCTTGCCGGGGCGCTCGTCTTCACGGCGCTCAGCGCTCTGCTCGATCGCTGGGCCCAAGCCGGGTCGCGAACGAAACCGGCGGACGAGTACCAGGGAAGCGCCAAACTCGACACGGATGCCGCGGCAACCGACAAAGCGGCGACCTCGGCATCGACGCGGGGTGCGGCGGGTATGGCCCTGCTCGCTGCTGTAACCCTTGACGGCGTGCCGGAGAACGTCGCGCTGGGGGTGTCGCTCGGCGAGGGAACCGGAGGTCTCGCCCTGCTCGCCGCGATCTTCGTGTCGAACTTTCCTGAGGCGCTCGTCGGCGCCTCATCGATGCGCAGCCAGGGCAGGACGCGCACGTCGATCCTCGGCCTGTGGACAGCGTGCGCGGTGCTGCTCGTGATCGCCGTCGTGGTTGGGGCAGGACCATTGTCGAGCAGCGACCCGGAGACCATCTCCCTCCCGCTCGCGTTCGCCGCGGGCGCGGTCATCGCATCGCTCGCCGACACGCTGATGCCTGAGGCGTACGAACATGGCGGCCCCGCGGTGGCGATGAGCACGGCCGCGGGTTTTGCGCTGTCCTTCGCTTTGTCGCTCGCCTGACGGCGCCATTACAGGGGGCATCTGGCGTCCAGAACCTGAGGATCCCTTGGATGTCAAGCGGTCGGTGTTTTTGCACAGGTCACGGAATCCCGGGTGACCCTGGCCGGTGTCGAGAGCTCCCGCGTCCGCACTGACTGGCCCGAGCGCACCGGCTTCTCTCCGACGGGCCGAGGAACCGAGTCCTCTCCAGTGAGCGCGCCGAACTGCCGCCCTCCTTCGACGACGCCCTCGACAGGCTGGCGCGGGAATGGGACCTTGCGGCACACGCCTGACGTCGCCTGCTGGTGCGACGATCCGTTCAGCGCAGGCCGGCCAGGGTGGCAACGATCCGCTGGAAGACGTCGGCACCGACCTCGACGCCCGCCGATCGAAGGCTGAGGACGATAGCGCCGACCATGCCGTCAGGCACCTGGTGGGTCGTAGTCACCAGTCCTGAGGCGGCCGCCGCCGCAGACAGCGACTGAGCGACGACCCCCTCCTGCGCCAGGATGCTCCCGCCCAGAACCAGCGGACCGGTCACGTTCGGCGAAGCGATCGCCTGGAACAGGCCGGCAAGCGCTTCGGCTGCGTCGGCGAGGATCGACCCCGCCGTGGCATCGTCGGCAACGGCGAAGGCCAGCGGCGCGAACCGGGACAGTTCGATGGGCCGCAGCCGGTACAGCGCGTCCGTGGCGAGGCGCAGCGACTCGAGTCGGCCATGCACGATCCGCTGCCCCGTCGCCGGGATACCGAGCTCCTCGAGCAGCAGGGCGGTGAGACCGGTCGGGCCAGCCCGTCCGTCGAGCGTGGCCATGACAGCGCGGGCGACCCGGTGTCCGATCCAGAAGCCGGAACCGACGTCTCCGAGCAGCCAGCCAAGGCCGTCCGCCGACCGTTCGACCTCGCCACGACGCACCCGGATGCCGGCAGATCCGGTTCCGGCGACCACACCATACCCTTCGGGCTCCCAGGTGCCCGAGAAGAAGGTGGCGAGAAGGTCGGACTCCAGCCGGATCGCGCCTGTGAAGCCCCGCTTCTTCATCGGTTGCGAAATCCAGTCCGTCGAGGCGTTGACACTCATCCCAGCCATGGCCATGAGCACCGAATCGATGTGCGACGGCGCCACCCCGGCAGATTTCACCGCGGCCTCCGCGGCGAGAACCAGCTGGGCGGATGCATACTCCGTTCCTGAGGAGATCGGATTTCCACTTCCCGCCCGGGCATACGAAACGCAGTTGCCGGTCCGGTCGACGAGGGTGGCGCGGGTGGAAGTGCCACCGGCGTCGAGAGCGAGGAGGAAAGGCATCGTTACCAATTCGTAGTGCAGCGTCGTTGACCGGGAAGAACTCTAAGAATAGTTTTCAGTCAAGCGATAAGCCAGTGAAACGGATTTTCAGCTATGACGACGACGTCACCGACCCGCACCACCGAAGGCGGTGTCCGTGCATCCCATCGCATCCGGGCAAATCTGCCACAGATGTCGAGCGTCATGGTGAAAATCGCCGAACTGCTCCTGGAACATCCCACCGCCCCGCTCGAACTGTCCATCACCGAACTCGCGGAGCGGGCGGGAACATCCGCTGCCACGGTCACCCGGTTCTGCCGGTTGATTGGATACTCCGGCTATGTCCAGTTCCGCGTCGGCGTCGCCAGTGACGTCGGGCGCGGCGACGCCCACGAGTCCTGGCGGGCCGACATCGGCCGCGAGTTCGACCCTGACGACTCTCCGCGGGATGTGCTCGGCACGCTGCTGAACTCCCACATGCATTCGCTTCAGTCGACGGCTGATCGCATCGACCTCGATGCCGTCGCTGCACTTGCACGGCGGATGAGCGTCTGCAGCCATCTGGACATCTATGGGATCGGCGGCAGCGCGGGCATGGCCGCCGAGATGCAGAGCCGCCTCTATCGCATCGGCATCAACGCCCACTGTTGGGGGGAGGTGCACGGTGGACTCACGAGCGCGGCAATCCTCGACGAAGGAGCGATGGCGCTCGGCATCTCGAACACGGGACGGACCGAGGAAACCATTCAGATGCTCTCCCAGGCGAAATCGTCCGGCGCCTTCACGATCGCTCTGACCAACGATGCTGACTCGCCGCTCGCGGAACTCGCCGACGTCACGGTGATCACCGCGGCACCGGAGCTCTACCTGCAGCCGGATGATCTGTCGGCCAAGCATTCGCAACTGTTCGTTCTCGACCTGCTGTACCTGCTCGTGGCCCAACTCGACTTCACCGAAATCGCCACCCGGCTCGCGGCATCCGCGATGGCCGTGTCCGAACATCGCCGCCCTGCCCATCCGGTGCGCGGACCTCGCCGGGCCACCCAGACCCAACCAATCGCCGGGAGTACCGCACATGTCTGACCTCGTCCCGGAATTCCTTTCTCAAGCGACCAGCCGCCTCGAGGCGATCGCCGCAACCGCCGCCGACGGCGGATATGACGAGGCGATCGACCTGATCGTCACAGCCCTCGACAACGGCGGTGTGCTGCAAGCGTTCGGGACCGGTCACTCGCAAGCCTTCGCGATGGAAATCGCCGGCCGCGCCGGAGGATTGATCCCAACCAACAACCTCGCCCTCCGCGATGTGGTCCTGCACGGCAGCCGGGACGTGTCGGCGCTCGGCGGATCGAATCTCGAGCGTGACCCATCCGTCGTCGACGAGCTGTTCACCGTCTCGCCCATCAACCCGGCCGACGTCTTCCTCATCGCGTCGAACTCGGGCGTCAACGGATCGATCGTGGGCGTTGCGCTCCGGGCGAAGGAACTCGGCCACAAGGTCATCGCCGTCACGAGCATCGAGCACACCAATGCGGTCGAACCCAAGCACCCGAGCGGCAAGCGCCTCAGCGAAATCGCGGACGTCGTTCTCGACAACCGGGCGCCGTTCGGCGACACGACGCTCGCCCTGCCCGGCGACATCGGAGTGGGAGCGATCTCGTCCATCACGTCGGCGTTCATCGCACAGCTCCTCACCATCGAGGTGTCCAGCCGGATCTCCGAGCGCGGATCGGTTCCGCCGCTCTACATCTCGGCGAACATCCCCGGGGGAGACGAACACAACTCCGCCCTCGAGAACCTCTACCGCGACCGCATCCGACGCACCGCCTGAACCTCGCCCCGACAGCCCCACCACACGGAAGGTACACAAACACCATGATGAACATCCAGAACGTCACGATGGACCGGAGGAACGTCCTCCGGGGCGCTGTTGCCGCCGCGATCCTCATTCCCCTCGGTTCGTCCCTCGCCTCCTGTGCCACCGGAGGACCGACCGCCCCCGCCCCCGGCGGAGCGGTCTCCGCGAAGAACCCGTTCGGTGTGGCCGCAGACTCGACGGTTGACTCGGTCATCTTCGACGGCGGCTACGGCGTCGACTACGTCGAGTACGCGGCGAAGATTCTCGAGAAGAACCACGACGGCGTGACCGCCAAGGTCGCCTCGTCGACGCAGATCGGCCAGGAACTGCAGCCGCGCTTCGTCGGCGGCAACCCGCCAGACCTCATCGACAACTCAGGTGCACAGGCGATCGGCTTCAACACGATTCTCGAGCAACTCGAGGACCTGACGGATGTCATCGACGCCGACAACCTGGAGGGCGACACCATCCGGGACACGCTCTACGGCGGAGTGCTCAAGCCGGGAACCTTCGACGGCAAGCTCGCCGCGATCAACTACGTGCTGACCGTCTACGCCGTCTGGTACTCCTCAACCCTGTTCGAGGAGAACGGCTGGACGCCTCCGATCACCTGGGCTGAAGCTCTCGAGCTCGGCGCGAAGGCCAAGGCGGCCGGGAAGTTCCTGTTCGCCTTCGGCAAGGAAGCGGCGACGTACTACCAGACCCTCGCCATCGAATCCGCGATCAAGGAGGGCGGCGACGAAGTGCGCCTCGCCCTCGAAAACCTCGAGGAGGGCTGCTGGTCGCTGCCCGCAGTCCAGAGCGTCTTCGAAGCGATGCACGAAGTCATTGCGGCCGGCTACATGAAGCCGGGTGGATCTGGGACCCAGTTCACCGCAGCCCAGGCACAGTGGAGCAACGACATGGAAGCACTGTTGTACCCGTCCGGTTCCTGGATCGAGAACGAGATGAAAGACAACACGGCAGAGAACTTCGCCATGAAGGGCTTCGCCGCTCCAATCGTCTCCTCCGATTCCGCCATGCCGCCGGAGGCGCTGCACTCCACCGCAGGCGAGCCGTTCATTGTGCCTTCGCAGGGCAAGAACGTCGCCGGTGGCAAGGAACTGCTCCGCACGATGCTGTCGAAGGATGCCGCGACGAACTTCGCGAAGACGAAGCTCGCCCCGACCATCGTCAAGGGCCTCGTCCCTGCGGACGGCTTCGGCTCGACCGCCCTGGTCTCCCAGACCGACATGCTCGACGCCGCCGGTGAGAACATCTTCACCTGGGGCTTCGTCGACCTGTACGGCACCAACGCCGACCAACTTGTCGTCTGGAACACGTTCCTCGAAGGCAAGTCCGATGTCGCCGCCCTCACCTCGGCCCTCCAGGCTATTACCGACAAGGTGCGGGAAGACGACTCGGTGAACAAAATCGAGATCAAATGACAGCGGCCGGCGCAGACCCGGGGCGCGCGATTGCCGCAACCCTGGCACCCTCCGGCGGTCGAAAGACCGCCGGAGGGCGCCGGCGCAAGCTCACCGTCGACTACGTGACTTTCATGGTGGTCTTCCTCGGGCTACCGCTGGCGATCTTCCTGATCTTCGTGATCTGGCCGTTCATCCAGGCCGTGTTCTACTCGCTGACCGACTGGTCGGGGTTCAGCCCGGAGATGAACATCATCGGGGTCGAGAACTACATCCGGCTCTTCAACGACGACATCTTCATGATCGCGCTGTGGAACAACGTCCTCCTCGCCATCGTCGTTCCGCTCGTCACCATTGTGCTGTCGCTCGCGCTCGCCACGATGGTCACCGTGGGCGGTCCGAGCCACGGTCCCATCCGGGGCCTCCGCAATTCCAGTTTCTACCGGGTGGTCTCGTTCTTCCCGTACGTCATCCCCGCGATCATCATCGGCATCCTCTGGAGCCAGATCTACACTCCCGGAGGACTGCTCAACGGCATGCTCGGGCTCGTGGGCCTGGACATGTTCGAGTCGTTCCCGTGGCTCGGTGATGAAGACACCGCCATGGGCGCCACGATTTTCGTCATCGTGTGGAGCTTCGTCGGCTTCTACATGGTGCTCTTCGTTGCCGCCATCAAGGGCGTCCCGGCCGAAACCTACGAGGCCGCTCGCATCGACGGTGCCGGGCGTGCTCGCACGGCGTTCTCGATCACGATCCCGCTCATCCGCGACAACATTCAGACGGCATACATCTACCTCGGAATTCTGGCGCTCGACGCCTTCGTCTACATGCAGGCGCTCAACCCCGGCGGTGGGCCGAACAACTCCACCCTGGTGATGAGCCAGCAATTGTTCCGGACCGCGTTCAACAAGGGAGAGTTCGGCCAGGCCAGCGCGATGGGTGTCATCCTCGCGGTCGTCACCCTGATCTTCGCCGCGCTCGTCTTTCTCGTCAATCGCCTCACCGGCGGCAGAGAAGAGAGGGGCAGGGTATGACGACCCAGGCCATCACCACGGCGGGTGCGACGCCGAGCACGACCAAACCGGCCTTCACCCGCAAACCGAAGAACACCGCGGGCGACAAGGCGGTCGGCGCGATCTCGCACACCGTGCTCATCATCTGGTCCCTGATCGTCATCCTCCCCCTCGTGTGGACGCTGATGACGAGCTTCAAGACGACGAGGGAGATCTTCGCGTCGCCGTTCTCCCTGCCGGCGAACTGGAACTTCGACAACTACGTCTCAGCCTGGACCCAGGAGGGGATCGGGAGCTACTTCCTCAACACGGTCATCGTTGTCGGGTTCGCCCTCGTCATCGTCATGATCCTCGGGGCGATGTGTGCGTACGTGCTCGCGCGGTACAAATTCTTCGGCAGCCGGGCGATCTACTACCTCATGCTCGCGGGGCTCACCTTCCCGATCTTCCTCGCGATCGTGCCGCTGTTCTTCGTTCTCCGCAACATCGGGCTCCTGAACACGCTGCCCGGGCTGATCCTCACCTATGTGGCGTTCGCACTGCCGTTCACCGTGTTCTTCCTGTACTCCTTCTTCAAGGGGCTTCCGGACGAGATCGCCGAAGCCGCAGCGATCGACGGCGCAGGGGAGTGGCGCACCTTCTTCCAGGTGATGCTGCCCATGGCGAAACCGGGAATGGCATCCGTCGCGATCTTCAACTTCCTGGGCCTCTGGAACCAGTTCCTGCTGCCGGTCGCGTTGAACACGAACAAGAACAACTACGTCCTCTCCCAGGGCATGGCGTCGTTTGCCTCGTCGGCGGGCTACGCGGTGGATTTCGGTGCACTGTTCGCCGCTGTGGTGATCACGATCGTGCCGGTGCTCATCGCGTACGTGATCTTCCAGCGCCAGCTGCAGGGTTCGGTCAGCCAGGGGACGATGAAGTGACCGGCCCCGCTTCCCGATGAACGGATGCGCGGTGAGACGGATGCCACGGCCTCCGTTCGCCCGTTCGATACGCGCAAAAGCACCTCAGCGGCGTCGCTGCGGTGCTTTTGCGTACCCGGAAGGCGGGGCGTTGAGAGCCCAGGATGCGCCGGTCAGGCTCGGCGTGCCCGGTACTGCTCCCGGATGACCGGGCGGAAGTCCACGGGGGGCTCCGCGACGATCGAGAGCGGCCAGTCCGGTCGCTCACCGGTCAGCGTCCCCCCGGCCTGCGCGGCGGCACCGGTCGCGACGTACTCGCCCGGTGTCGGAATCACGACAGGCACATCGAAGACCTGAGCGGCGATCCGCTGGACGGCGGGGTTCTGCGCCGCCCCGCCGACGATGAGAATGCGGCGCGCCTCGACGCCCTGAGCGCGAACCGCCTCGAGCCCATCGGCCAGGCCGCAGAGCAGGCCCTCGATCGCGGCCCTCGCGAGGTTCTCGCGGGTGGTCGAGCCGAGCGTCATGCCGAGGAGTGAAGCGGTAGCGTCCGGCAGGTTCGGCGTGCGTTCGCCTTCGAAGTAGGGCTGGAGTACGAGTCCGCCCGCTCCGGGCTCAGCTGCGAGCGCGAGAGTGCCCAGCTCGTCATGGGAAACACCGAGGAGGGCGGCGATGGCGTCGAGGATGCGGGCCGCATTGAGCGTGGCGATGAGGGGGAGGAAAAGTCCTGAGGCGTCGGCGAACCCGGCGACCGTGCCCGTGGCATCCGTCGCGGGAGTTTCGGTGACGGCGAAGACGGTTCCGCTGGTTCCGATGGAGACGACGACGTCACCGGCTGCAGCGCCGAGGCCGAGTGCCGCGCCCGCGTTGTCGCCGGCGCCCGGCCCGACGAGGACGCCCGCCGGGGTGGTGCCCGCCTTCTCGCCCGGGGCGAGCACGCGGGGAAGCACCGCGGAATGGCCGAGGGCGCGCTCGAAGAGATCGAGGTCGTACTCTCCCGTGACCGCGGACCAGTAGGCGGTTCCGGATGCGTCGGACCGGTCGGTGGTCAGCTCCTCGAGCACCGGCCCGAGCGGCGATTCGCCGGCCGGACCGAACCCGCGGAGGCGCCAGGTCAGCCAGTCGTGGGGCAGCGCGACGGCGGCAACACGGGCCGCGTTCTCGGGTTCGGCGTCGCGCAGCCAGCGGAGCTTCGACGCCGTGAACGACGCAACCGGCACGACGCCGACCCGCCGGGCGTACTCGCTCGCGCCGACTTCGGCGATCAGGTCGCGAGCGGCCTGCGCGCTGCGGGTGTCATTCCAGAGGAGAGCGTCGCGGATCACCCGGCCGCCCTCGTCAAGAACCACCATGCCGTGCTGCTGCCCGGCGATCGAAATCGCCGCGACATCGTCGAGCCCACCGGCCGCGGCGATCGCCGACGAGAGCGCGTCCCACCAGGCGGACGGCGCGACTTCAGTGCCCACCGGATGCGGCGCGCGGCCCTGCCGCTCGATCCGCCCGGTGGCGGAATCCGCGATCAGGATCTTGCAGCTCTGGGTCGAGGAATCGACGCCGGCGACGAGGGGCATGGTTGAACCTTCCGAGATGTAGGGCGCATAACTCCGCCAATTCTCGCCCCGGTTCCCGCGGCCAGTGGTGGTGCTGCGAGAAACCGGGTGGGACGCAAGGATGGAGGCGGAGTTATGCGTCTGTTCGTGGTGCGATCAGCGAGCGTTGAGCAGGTGCTCGAGCGCGAGCTGCTGCAGACGCACGAAGCCGAAGCCCTTGCCGTTGAAATAGGCGTTCGCGTCGAAGTCCTCGTAGGCGGAGCGGTCGGCGAGCAGGTCGTCGAAGCTCTCCCCGTCGGCGAGAGTGGTGTTGGAGAGCTCGTCCACGCGCGAGGCCGCGAGCGCTTCCTGAACCTCGGGGTCCGCCCGGAACGCCGCAGCGCGCTCCTTGAGCAGGAGGTAGGTGCGCATGTTCGCTGCTGCAGAGTCCCAGACTCCGGTCTCG
>NZ_JBKJWH010000132.1:0-11962 GCF_046716805.1 Mycetocola sp.
GGGGGCGGCCCGCCCCCCCCCCCCCCACGACCTACCGGCTAGAAGTCGTAGTCGGCGATGTTCTCAGGTGTGAACATGAGGGGCTTGTCGTAAAGCACCTCGCCATCCTTGCCAACGAGGTACGTACCGGCGTCGCCGGCGTCAATTTCCTGGCCTTCTTCAGCGGTGATTTCGCCCGTTGCGAGCTGGTACGCGGCGACTGTTGCGACGTAGCCGAGTTCGGCCGGATCCCACAGGGCGAAAGCCTTGCTCGCGCCGGATTCGATGAAGTCGCGAACAGAGCTCGGCAGGGCGAACCCGGTTGCGAACACCTGACCGGTCTTTCCGGCGTTGATGATCGCCTGCTGTGCCGCCGGGGCAGAAACAGCGGACGAGGAGATGATCACCTTGAGATCAGGGTTGGCCTGAATCAGGTTGAGTGCGATCTCCTGGCTTTTCGTGACGTCGTCGCCCGCGAACTGAACGGTGTCGATGTAGCTCAGGGAGGAGTAGCGCTCGTCGCTGTCGATGAGCTCCTTCATGATCTTCACGTGTGCCGTGTGGTTCGGAGCGGTCGGCGAAGCCGAGATAAACGCAACCTGACCGCCGTCAGGCGAGTTCAGCAGGGCGGCATCCAGCATCGTCTCCGCGGCCAGTTCGTAGCTGAGCTGGTTGATGAACAGGTCGCGGGCATCGACTGCAGCGTCGGCGTCGTACGTGACAACTTTGATGCCTGCCTCGCGAGCCTTCTTGAGGGACGGTGCGACGGCGTCACCATCGATGGCGCTGACAACCAGGGCGTCCGGATTCTGAGGGATTGCGTTGGTGAGGGTCGCGATCTGCTCGGTGGCTTCGGCCTTGTCCGATCCGATGTATTCGAAGTCGATTTCGAGGTCTTCGGCCGCCTGCTCGCCGCCGACTCGCGCTACCTCGAAGTAGGCAAGACCGGTGAATTTGGGAGCCATGAAGATTTTTGCGGATTCAGAATTGGCTGCGCCGCCGGTGTTAGACGTTGGTGCTGTGCTCGAGCAGGCCGCCAGGGCCAGTCCGGCAACGACGGCGAGCGCTGCTGCACCGATTCGGCGACTGCCTTGTCGAGTGAGGGTGAACATTGTCGACCTTTCTTGGTGATGTGTGCTGTTGTTCGTGCGTACCGGCTGGCGCTACGGGATTGGAACCGTTGCGGAAGCCGGAGGGAGAGTACCCACTTCGGGTTGAGGAGGGTTCTTGTCGCCGCTTCCGGTCGTTGAGCCGGAAGGAACGGTCTTCTTTCCGCCGAACCTGCGGCGGAGGATCTGGATGGCGCTCGGGATACCGATGCTGCCCACCAGGAGCGCACCGATCACGAGTGTCTGGCTGGTTCCGGGAACGTTCGCGAGCTTCATCCCGGTCTGGATGGTGCCGAGCAGGGCGATGGCCAGAAGGACGCCGCCCGCGCGGCCGCTGCCACCCTTGATCGACACGCCACCGAGGACAACAGCGGTGAGGACGAAGAGAATGCTTCCGTCTGCGTTGTCTCCACGGGCTGACTGGTACTGGCTCACCCAGACGAGGCCGGCAAGCCCGGACATCACCCCGGCGAGGGTGTAGGCCAGCACGCGGGTTCGTGGTACCGGGACCCCAGCCATCCTGGACGCGGATGAACTGTTGCCGATGGCATAGCTGTATCGGCCGAAGGCGGTGCGGGACATGAGAAGCCAGAACGCCGCTGCCACGATCAGTACGAGAAGGACGGCAAGGGGGATGACACCGACCCAGGTCGACCCCAGAGCCAGGTACTCAGGGGTGATGCCCGTCACACCGGCGTCACCCGCAAAGATGTAAGCGATACCGCGGTACGCGCCCATCGTGCCGAGAGTGACGGCCAATGAGGGCAGACCGGCGTAGGCCACAAGCAGACCATTGACGGCACCAAGTACAGCACAAACCCCCAGAACGACCGGCAACGCGACGACGAGCGGAAAGCCCGCGACCGAAAGCTGGCCGAACAGGACGCTTCCCACGGCAAGTGTCGACGTCAGAGAGATGTCGATTTCTCCCTGGACGATGATGGGGAAGAGGCCGAACGCCATGAGGCTGAAGATGACGAAGAACTGGGCGGAGCTCAGCAGATTAATCGGGTCGAGGAAATAGGGAGAAAGGGTGCTGGACCAGAAGCCTGCGACCACTATCAACAGGACGAGCACGAGTTCCCAGCTGAAACGACGAGTGAATGATCTCATTCGACGACCTCCATGATTCGACGGCGGGTGGTTGCACTGTGGACACGGCGCTGAACAACGGCGTCGACAGCGACGGCGGCCACGATCGCAGCGCCCTGGATGAGTAGTCGGTAGAATTCCTGCACCTGCAGCAGCACGAGTCCGTTGTTGATCGTTGCGAGAACGATTGCGCCGATGGCAGCGCCGTACACGCTTCCTGAGCCGCCCCAGATGCTGACCCCGCCGATCACGACCGCAGCGAGGACCTGCATTTCGAAGCCTGAAGCGAGCAGAGAGTTGATGTTTCCGACCTGGGCGCCCAGCAGCAGGCCAGCGAGGGCGGCGATGATTCCCGCACCGACGTAAGCACCGATGACGATTCGAGAACTGTTGAGCCCGAAGAAGCGAGCGGCCTTGGGATTTGAACCGTAGGCGTAGATCTTGCGACCCGAGGGCAGCGTCCGAAGAGCAACCCCGACGACGACGACGATGGCGACTGCGACCCAGACGTATGCCGGCAGGCCGAACCAGTTAGCGGTCGCGAGTGAACGAGTCCACGGCGGAAGCTGACCGGAGGTGACTTCGGTTGCGTCGGCGTAGAAGGAGACGAATCCGCGGTAGATCGAAAGCGTACCGAGCGTCGCGACGATCGAGGGGATCTGGAGCACCGCGACGAGGAAACCGTTGATGGCGCCGAGGCCCGCGCCCAGGATGACCGCGAGGAGCACCACCCAGGGTTGCAGGCCGGCGTTCTGTCCAGCCAGGTCGTAGATGACGTACGCGGAGAGACCCATGATCGACCCCACGGAGAGGTCGAGGTTTCCTGTCAGCACCACGAGGGCTTGGCCGACCGCCGCCACGGCGAGGATGGCCGCGGTGAAGAGAATGCTGCGACCGTTGTCCCAGCTGAGGAACCGGGGCGTCAACGACGAGAACGCAATCACTAGGATAAGAAGGAAGACGATGACGCCGATGAAGCGAACCTTGAGGGCCGCGGCTCCGCCTGTCAGGCCGAGGCGCTCGACCAGCGTCTTGCTGGGCTGGTCGGTGAGTGTGGTGGTCATTCCGTGGCCTCCTTGAGGTGCGCTGCGCCCGTGGCGGCTTCGAGAATTCGTTCCTGGCTGGCATCCTCGATATCGATGTTCGCGGTCAGGCGTCCGCGGGCGATGACGAGCACGCGGTCGCTGACCGCGAGAACCTCCTGCATGTCGGACGAGATCATGAGAATGGCCATCCGATGTTTACGAGCGAGGTCGCGCATGATGTCGTGCACCTGCGCCTTCGTGCCCACGTCGATGCCGTGGGTGGGCTCGTCGAGCAGGAGCACCTTCGGATTGGTGGCGAGCCAGCGGGCGATGGCGACCTTCTGGCGGTTGCCGCCCGAGAGTGAGCTGACCAGATCGGAGACGTTGCCCTTGATGCTCAGCGCGATTCGCTGTTCACCCGCCAGTTCCCGCTCTCGTTTCGACTTCATGAATCCGAATGAGCTGAGCTTTTTGATGCTCGGCAGTGCGACGTTGTCGGTGATGCTCATGGTCGAGATCACACCTTCGGCATCGCGATCTTCGGGCAGATAGACGACGCCGCGCTCGCTCATGTATCGAGGGTTCTTCGGTGGAACTTCTTTGCCGTCGATGACGACCGATCCGCTCGCTGACGGGCTGAGACCGAAGATCGCCTGCGCGATCTCGGAACGGCCGGAGCCGACCAGTCCGGCCATGCCGACGATTTCACCCTCGTGAACGTCAAAGTTGATGTCTTCGAAGACTCCCGGAAGGCTGAGGCCGTGGACTGTCAAACGGGAATCGCCGAGAGGCTCGACGCGGGGGACGGCCTCAAGGACAACGGAGCGTCCCACCATGAGGCGAATCATGGTCGCATCGTCAAGCTCGCTTCGCGGCGACGTTTGGACATGACCTCCGTCGCGCAACACGGTGATGGTGTCGGCAAGCATCCGGATTTCCTCCATGCGGTGTGAGATCCAGACGACGGTCGTGCCTTCCTGCTTGAGGCGAGCGACGACGCTGTAGAGCTTCTCTGCCTCACCGGGCGTGAGGGCGCTTGTCGGTTCATCGAGGATCAGCAGGCGCAGATCCGAAGACAAGGCCCGGGCGATCTCGACGAACTGAGATTCGGCAACGGTGAGGCCGGCAACGAGCCTGTCAACGTCAAGGTCAAAGCCGAGCTTCGACAGCAGGCCGCGCGCCTCGCGACGCATGGATTGGGAGTCAACCGTCGGTCCTTTGCGCGGGTACTGCCCGGTGAAGATGTTCTCCGCGATCGACAAGTGCGGAAAGAGGTTTGGGTCCTGGTAAACGGCGGCCACTCCCGCAGCTCTCGCCTCAAGCGGATTTTTGAAGCTAACAGGCGCGCCGTCGAGTGTCAGTGTTCCGGTGTCAGCCATCGCCAAACCGGTGATGATGCTGACCAGGGTGGACTTACCGGCCCCATTTTCGCCGACGAGAGCGTGGATCTCGCCGGGCTGAAGCTCGAACGAAACATCGCGTAGGGCACGGACTGCCTCAAAGCTTTTGGAGACACCGTCGATGCGCAGCCGCGGGGGCGTTAGTGCGGGGGATGCCTGAGCACTCATGGCAATCGAACCTCTCTGACGAGGTTCCCCGTCTGCTGCAAATGGGGGCCGTCCCCGTCGACGTCCAGAACGCTATCAAGCTTTTCGCCAATCGTCAAACAAATGATCAGACGGTGAACATATGTTCACTCAACTCGACAGCGAAGGAAAGCGACGGGCCCCTCGCTTGGTTCTGATTCAGGCTTTCGGCACGTCCAGGAGCAACCGCCCGACGTCTTCCGTGGTGATGAGGACATCGAGATAGCCACCCGCGAGGGCGCCCCGGATTGCCTCGACTTTGTCCGAGCCGCCTGCGACGGCCACCACATTCTTCATGCTGCGGAGTTCGCGGAGTGCGATGCCCACACGGACCTTCTGAAGGTCAACGGCGAGCACCCTGCCGTGTGGGTCGAACCACTCGCCGAGGATGTCGCCAACCGCCCCGGCAACCTGGTAATCGTGCAGTTGTTGGTCTGTGACGACACCGTTTCGCAGGATGGTTGCGTTAGCGATGGCTCCGCCGATGCCGATGAGTGCGGCATCGGCCGAGCGCGCCATGTCAAGGACCGTTGTGACCGCCTTCTCCTGCCGAAGAGCCTGGGCAATCCGTGGACTCGAAGCCAGAAGGGGAGCAGGGACGAAGCGGATGAAATCCGACAGGCCATTGTTTTCTGTGCCGGATACTCTTGTCGTGTAAGCGTCGATTCCGCCGGTCAGCGTCGGAAAAGTGACACCGTTGAGGCTTTGCCTCCGCAGTGCCAGGAGCGTGCGCAGGACCGTGTCCCCCCACCCCACGCCGATCATGGCGCCCTCCTTAAGAAACCGTCGCATGTACTGCGCGGCCGCTTGCGCGATCGCCGAGTTGATTTCTTCACCGGAGGTGGTCGTTTCAAGTTGCGGCACCATGACGACTTCCTGAAGGCCGTAGCGTTCACAGAGCTCCGCGCTCATCTCGATGCCGCCGACGCCCGCCGTATTGACGTCGATGGTGACTATGCCAGTCTGGCGCGCCTTGTCAAGCATCCGTGCAATCGTCGGGCGTGAGACGTGCAGGCGATCAGCGATCTGCGCCTGGGTCAGTTCATCACGGTAGTAATACCAAGCGACGCGAACGAGCAACTCGTGATCGGCGTCCTCGCCGGAACGACGACGGGGGTTCTCGTTGGTCACCGAGTCGCTCCTAGAATCGAGGGAAGAGGGTCAATTCTACGCTGCGGCTTCGAGCCGAGCATCTGATCAGTATATGAACATATGCTTGCGTATACTGGGTTGGACTTTCTACCAAGGAGACACCGGTGTCACTGACGATCCTGGCCATCGGCGATAGCTACCTTCCCGTCGAGGCAATGCGCGCGCCGCTCGCGGCGCTCCAGCGAAGCCACGCCATCCGTTATGCAACGGTCGACCCGGATGATCGGCCGCCCCTGGCTGGCCTTCACGAGTATCAGGGCAGTCCGGCCGCCATCGGCGGGTGGCTGGACGAAGAGGACGTTCTGCTCGTGCATGCAGCGCCTGTGACGGCGGAACTGCTCGACGCGCATCCCAGCGTGAAGCTCGTTGCATGCGCACGCGGCGGTGCCGTCAACATCGATCTGAGGGCCGCTTCCGAACGAGGAGTCGCGGTCATCAACACGCCAGGCAAGAATGCGGTGTCCGTTGCCGATCTCACCATGACCTTCGTCAACATTCTGTTCCGTGGAATCTGGGCGGCCAACACCTGGCTGCGTTCCGAGGCTGCTTCGGGCGTGACGCACCTGGACTCGACGTTCGTCGGTGGTCGATGGATTGCGCGAGAACCGCGCGGAAGCGTGATGGGGCTCATCGGTATCGGCGCGATTGGCAGGCTTGTCGCCGAGCAGGCGCACGCGGCCGGGATGGAAGTCATCGCCCATGACCCCTATGTCGTCAACGCGCCCGAGGGAGTCGAACTCGTCTGCCTTGAGGAGCTCTTGCGCCGAAGCGATGCCGTATCGCTTCATGCGAAAGTGACGAAGGACAATTATCACCTGGTCGGGGAGCGGGAGATCCAGCAAATGAAACCCGGCGCGTTCCTCGTGAACACGGCTCGAGAGAGTTTGCTCGATGAAGCGGCGCTGCATGAGGCCCTGGTGTCAGGCCGGCTCAGGGGTGCAGCACTCGATGTGTGCGAGCCTGATGGCTTGTGGTCGAAACTTGTCGTGATGCCGCAGGTCGTACTCAGCCCTCATCTCGGCGGCGCCACCGTGCAAACGCAGGAGCGCGGTCTGGCGATGCTCGTGGCGGACATTGAGCGATTTGCGCGCGGGGAGTCCCTTCGCCATCAGGTGGCTTAGTTCCCAGCGCGCCACTCGTTGACGTGCGCGCGCATCGACGGGCGGTTCATGAGCAAGATCACCCGTGACTGGGATAGCGTCGCTGGCCCGGCTCCGTTCGGCAGGCGGGGCGGCCGCCAAAGGAGGAACACTCGGGCCAGCGACGGCTTGTGGATGATCAGGCGTACTCGGCCAGATCGCTGTAGTCGTAAGAGAACGCGTTGAACGACAGCTCTTGCACGGGGCGGGGTTCCGACACATTCAGGCCGAGCGAGCGGTCTCGCAACATGTGAACCACGTCGTCGTCGAACAACTCGCCGAAACGGCTGCCCTCCGATTCCGATACGAGCTGGCTGGTGGGCCCGAGCAGGAAGTTCGCTCGCCCTACCGTGCCATCCGCTCTCCGGATCGGGATGTCCACCGAGGCCGACGAATTGTGCGCCGTGAGGAAGCGCGCGTAGTCGATGAGTGCACGGGCGATCAGGTCGCCGGTCACAAATGAACTGCCCGCGTAATGGATGCGTTCCATGGCAGTACCCCTTCGGTTCGAACTCTCGCGTCGCGAGGGCCGTCCCGGGGTCTGGGGGACACATGTTGCGGCTCAAATTGAGCCGCTCGATCAAACTACACCCGTGAACGAAGCGGCAACAGGGGGTCAATCGGCGATTGTCAGCGAACGCGAAACCAGTTGCTCTGCGACGCGCGACAGCAGCAAACCGTGGCTGCGGGAGTACCGCCGCATCAGGTTGAACGCCTCATCCATCGTCACGTGTCGAGTCTGCGACACCACGCCCTTCGCCTGCTCGATCACGATGCGCGAGTTCAGCGCACGCTGGAGCTGTTCACGTAAGGCATCGCTCTCGTGCAGGGAGCGCGCGTGCAGGATGCCGATTGTCGCGACATCCGCGAGCGCCTGTGCTGCCCGCACATCGCGTTCATTCAGCTCACCGGTATCGGCTCGGAGCAGGTTGAGAGCGCCGATCGTCGTCTCGCGCAGGCGCATCGGCAGCGCGAATATCGATGCGAAACCCTGCCGAGCGGCGCTCTCGCGGAACTGTCTCCACCTGTCCGGGCTCTGGCTGATGTCGGGTACCGACACCGTCCCAGCCGTGATGTAACACTCGACGCACGGCCCGGCTTGGGCGCTCAGCTGCATGACCTCAACCAGGCGCGAGGCTTCACTCGTCGACGCGACAACGTCAAGGTCGCCGTTGAAGTCCGCGAGGACGATGCCGGCGGCCGTCACGTCGAGCAGGTCCCGGCAATTGTCCACCAGCGTCTGCAACAGATCCACTGCGTCATAGTCGTCCACCAGGGTGTCGGCAAGGGTGGCGAAGGCATCCACGAGCTGTCCTTCCCGTGTGAGTTCAGTCATGAGACGCCTCGATTCCGGTGTGAATCAGCGAGAAGTTGACTCGCCTGTCGACGATGTCTTCTGCGATTTCCTGCATGGAGCGGCCCGAAGGCGTCCCAGCACGGGCCCTCACCGAGGTCGAATTGCAACTCGTCGAGACGCGCAGCGATCTCGTCGGTCGCAGCGACCGTCTCGTTTCCCAGGAACGCACCCAGCGTTGAGATGGCAACGCCGGTCGCCGGCAGCGCGTCACTGAGAGGACCGAGTCCTTTGTCGGCGGTGGTCGGCCCGGTCAAAGCATCCACGGCAGCGGCGAATGCATCGGCCATGGGAACCTCCCTCGCACCTCACCGTGGACAACGTCGCCCCTCGGCTCAAGCTTAACTCTCGGTTCGGTGGCAAGCACTTCTTTTCTCAGGCCCACCTTCGTGGAACCGCAGCGACGATGTCGACCGTGCCTGGGCATCCGTTTGTTCGTTGATCGGTGCGGTCGCCGCCGGATCACGTAGCGCTGAATCCCGATTGCACAAGGGCGCGATTTCCTTGCGGACGGACTGTAGTGTTGCCGAATCACACGCAGCCAGGCCAGCTTGTGCGAAGCATGCCGCTGCCCGTGATGTGGCGGGGTGCCGCTATGAGGAGCGAGGGAAGCTGTGATGTCACACCAGACCGAAGATCGTAATTCAGACCAGCCCGGCGCCGGCGCGACGCTGCCGCCAGACTCGACCATTCCCGATTCTGACACCGGCGTTGCCGCAGGTTACACCGGCGAACCGTCGACGTTCGAACCCGAAGAGGATGTGCCCGCCGAGGGTTCGGGCGATGACTCTGAGAACGACGCGGGTGCAACCGGATCGCGCGAAGCGCAGGGGTTGGAAGGCGACGACCTCTCCGTATTCCGAAGCCACTGGGATGAGTTCCCTGACCACACCGACTGAGGAGTTCCATGCGCATCGTCATCGTCGGGGCGACCGGCAACCTGGGAACGGCACTTTTGCGCCGGTTGCACAAGGAACCGACGGTCAGCGACGTCGTCGGTATCAGCCGCAGGTTGCCGGATCGCATGGCCGCGCCGTATCGCGGAGTGTCCTGGCATGCGGTCGACATCGGGTCACCCTCTGCGCCGCGGCAACTCGCGAGGATCTTCTCCGGGGCGGATGTCGTCGTTCACTTGGGCTGGGCGCTGCAGCCCAACCACGACGAAGTGGCCCTCTGGCGTACCAACGTGATCGGAACGAAAAACGTTCTGGCGGCGGTCGCCGCAGCCCGGGTGCCCCAGCTCTCCTATGCGTCATCGGTGGCTGCGTACAGTCCCGGCCCGAAGACGATGCGCGTCGACGAGCGTTGGCCGACCGGCGGCATCCCGTCGTCGCACTACAGCAGGCACAAGGCCATCAACGAGCGGGCACTCGACCGGTTCGAGGAGGACTACCCGTCCATCGTCGTCAGCCGGCTGAGGCCCGGGTTCGTGTTCCAGCGGCGGGCCGGCAGGGAGATCGCCGGGCTGTTCGCCGGGCACCTGGTGCCGCTTGGCTGGCTGCGCTTCGTCCGGCCGCCGTTCGTGCCGATGCCGCGGCAGTTCGTCGCGCAGGTCGTGCACTCGGATGACGTGGCGGATGCCTTCTGGCGCGCGATCGACCGCAGCGCCGCCGGTGCGTTCAATATCGCTGCCGAACCGGTCGTCGACCCGACGGTTGTGGCATCCGTTCTCGGATCCCGGTGGTTGCCGGTGCGTCTGCGAGTTCTGCGCGCCGTGGTCGACGTGACCTGGAAGTTGCGGCTGCAGGCGGCGGATCCCGGGTGGATCGACGCCGGCGCAATGGCACCGGTGATGTCCACGGCACGGGCGCGGGATGAGCTGGGCTGGTCTCCTCGGGTGGCGTCGACGGTCGCGCTCGGCGAGATCGTGCGGGGGATGGCTGAGCACGCCAACGTGGAGGCGTCGCCGCAGTTGCGGGGGTAGTGCATCCTTCGCTCGGACGCTATCCGCTCGCTCGAGGCCACATCACGCCGCGCACCTGCGCAGGAGATCGCACGATGTGCAGGATGCTTTCGCGAATTCGGTCCTGCGAAACGTGCGATCTCCTGCGAATCGTGCGTGACGGTATCCGCTCGCGCGGTTTGAGCGACCCCTGTTCGCCAGCCGGTCAGCGACGGCCGGGCGGGGCGCTACTCGGCGTCGACGAGCTCGTAGCCGGCTTCGTCGACGGCGGCGCTGACGGCATCCGGGTCGAGAATTGTGGCGCTGGTGACCGTGACGCGCGATACTCCACCGTTGTTCAGCAGCACGTCGACGGACTCGACGCCCTGGATCGTCTCGAGTTCGTTCATCACCGAGGCGATGCAGTGGCCGCAGGTCATCCCGGTGATGCCGAGCACCGACGTGACGGGACCCACCGAAACGGATGCCGCCGGCGCACCGGTCACGGAGTCCGCACGTCGGCGGGGTGCTGGCGCTGCCTGGCTGCACGCGCATCCGCCGGCGCCACCACAGCAGCCACCGGCGCTTGGGGCGTCGAGGCGGGTGCGCTTCTCGGTCAGGCCGAGGTCGTGAAGGGGTCCTGTCGTCATGTGCATTCTCCTTGGGTCAGGGTCAGGGTCAGGGTTCAGGTGTCGCGGGGCGCTTCGTCGGGCTGCGCACTCAGTCGGCGGAGAGGGGCGCGTCGACCAGTGCGTAGCCGGCCTCTTCGATGGCGGCAGCGACGTGCGCCTTGTCGAGCGGCGACTCGCTCAGGACCACCACCGTGGAGACACCCTCTGGGTCGAGCTTCACGTCGACGCCGTTGACGCCGTAGATCTCCGCAAGTTCCTCGGTCACGCTCTTCACACAGTGAGCGCAGGTCATGCCCGAGACCGACAATTGGGTCACGATGGAGGTGGCCCCGGCTGACGCGCTGTGCCCGGCACCCGCGCCATGGCCTCCGCACGCGCACCCGCCGCTGTGGCCGCAACCGCAGCTGCCACCGGCATTCACATCGGTGAGCCCGAGATCGTTGACCGGGCGCGCCGTGAGCCCGAGGTCCTGGTGAGCAGACATGAAATCTCCTTGTGCTGTGAGTAGTCGACGTCAGGAACGCACGAGTCGCGCGATGGCGGCGGACGCTTCGCGGAGCTTCTCGTCCGCAACGGGACCGCCCTCACGGGTGGCTTCGGCGACGCAGTGGCTGAGGTGATCTTCCAGCAGCTGGAGGGCGACGGTTTCAAGCGCCTTCGTCACGGCGGACACCTGGGTCAGGATGTCGATGCAGTACGTGTCGTCCTCGACCATGCGCTGGATGCCACGGACCTGCCCTTCGGCGCGGCGCAGCCGCTTGGTCAGGTCGGCTTTGTTGTCGACGTAGCCGTGCATGGGTCCTCCTTGATGCGGTCGATCCAATATACCCGCCGGGGGTATTAATGTACACCATTGCGTTATACCCCCGGGGGGTATACTCTGAGCGCATGAATGCACATGGTGAAAAGCCTCGTCGGGATGAGCAGTCGGAAGCGGCACACGACGAGATGGCGCACTCGGAGCACGGCGGCCACGCCGGGCATGAAGGTCATGAGGGGCACGAGGGGCACG
>NZ_JBKJWH010000133.1:0-4757 GCF_046716805.1 Mycetocola sp.
GGTAAGCTCACCCGGCGTGGACCACATGATACGGTTTACCGAGTTGGTGATGGATGGTGTTGTTCCGCCGACTGTGCGCACGTAACGGAATCTAGTTCCGAATGTTGAGCGGAGCTTAGGTGAAGTGAAGGAACCGTTGGCCGTGATCCTCGGGAACTCATAGACACGTATCCAGTTGGTGCCGTTATCCGCAGACTCTTCCACAGAGACATCCATATACGCGCCGGAACCCGTGATCGCGGTAACAGCTACGTTGAATGTATGGGAGTAGGTGCCAATATTGCCAATGACACCCGGAGTAATGGCCGAAGATGTAGCCGTTGACGTAATGGCAGCAGAGACGATATCGTTGACCAACAGGCCACCGTATCCGGCAGCGTTCCAGACCTGAGAGGCCGAGCCGGTAGACTGAATGGCGTTGACGTTCAGGGTAGGGGCACCTACAATGGCGACAGGGGCCGCGTTGTTGATGTCTGTAGTGTTACCACGTCCACCAAGGATTTCGACACCCTTGCGCTCATAGTCTAGGACACGTACGTAGTGGATACGAACGTCCGTGCGCTTGATGACGGCTCCACCAGTGGTGATCGCGCCGAAGTCAGGACCAGTGGCCTCAAGCTCAAGAGTCGTTGTGGCCGTGCGGAGAACCTTGTACGCGCCCTCGTAAGGCTTGGCGGAAGGCTCAAGTCCGTAGACGTTTACATACTCGCCCGGAAGCAGACCGGACCAGTTGGTGTTACCTGTCAGGAACAGGACGTTGTTCGTACGGGAAACGCTCTGGATGGCCTGTCCGATGATGCCCGGAGCAGAAAGCTGTCCTTGGTTAACGTAAACCATGCCACCGGCTGTGGACGCTGTTACAGCCGATCCCCAGACAACCGTAAAGCTAGTAGGGGATACGACGGACGCAATGGCTGTCTGTGTGCCAAGGTTTGCAAAGTTGGTCTGATCTCGTGTACCATAAATCTGTACGAAGTCACCGGCAACGAGGCCGTGAGGCGCGTCAGTGGTGACAGTCGCGGTCGTGGTGCCAGTCTTGGCAGCAGAGACAACACGTCCGACCGGGAGGGAGAACCCATTCAGGTTACGGGCACGGATCTGGACCTTGTACGGCTTTTCCTCGTTCGGGATCGCCTGTGAGTACTTAGAGGCACCGTTGGTACCAGCGTTGGAGTCAGCGGCAAAGGAACGGTACGAGATCTCGTCCTGAGAGAAGTAAAGCTCCTGTGTACCGGAAGCGTTGAAAGCGTCCGTGTACGGGCTTGTGTTCGTCTGTGCAGCAGTTGTAGTGGCGATAGCCATGTTTGTTGAGCGGAACTTGGTTCCAGAGCGCCTAGAGACGAACGAAGCGTTTGTAGAGTTGGAGTTCTCGAAAAGCAGACCGGCACCGTTTGCAGCATAGCGCAGCGGATCAGCCAGACGTACGTAGCCGCCTACGGTGGAGTAGGACGCGGCAGTGATGGTGATCGGGACTGTGAAAGTGTCCTGAGACAGTACAGTGACCACTACCGGGCCGACGTTCATTCTGTGGTCAGCGCAGCCGTAGAAGATCACACGGTCGCCACCCTTGAGGCCGTGGTTAGCCAGCGTGAACGTGGCGACGTTGGCCGTGACAGAGGCTGTCGCGCCTGTGATGGCCTTGTCAGGGACGGACGGGATGTACTCGATGTCTCCGGAACCGTCCGTGGCAACCATGCCCACGAATATTTCCTGACCAACGATACGCTGGGAGATGGAGGTACCGAAGACAACACGCATTGGGAAGTCGTAGGACTCCTTGGACGTGAGTGCTACACCATTTGCCTCGACAAACGGGTTCAGGGAGATGCGAAGGTAGGCCGACCCTGAGGAGTCTCCACCCTCAGAGATGATGTGGGCACCCTCAGTGTCCTCAGCTAGTTCCCATGTCTCAGAAGTGGACTGGACGCCTGTAAGAACGCTGGGGCGGGTTGAGAACTTGTTCTCACTTCCGAAGAGACCTTCATACTCTACCAGCAGGGTGTCCGAGTCGGACATAGCTACTGTATCATAGCTAAGTGTGATGGCATTTCCAGCATTGGTGCCAAGTTTGGTCTGGTCGTCCTTGTCGAAGATTACGACGTTACGGGTGGCGTTGGTGATCTTATCGAGCCTAGACAGATCAAAGGACGAGTCAAAATCTGGAAGAGTGATCTTCTTGGTGCTGGCATCGAATGTGTAGTTCTTGACTACTCTCTTGCTCAAATTATTTCCTTATCGTAGGCCCAAGGTTTAGGTAAGCCGAAATGGTGGTATTACTATTGTACCACTAGTCTATGATAATAGGCAAACGAAGAAGCCCTAGACTGTGCTAGTCTAGGGCTTCTCCTGTTTGTTTTATGGGAGGCTCCACTCCACAGATCCGATGGTGAGGATGCCGCCGCCAGCCGGAACATCCAGCAGAATCACTCCGTGGGCCTTCTCGGCTGGACCGAAGGACGATGGCAGGTTGAGCGAGTTGTCGATGCATGAGTACGTAGCTCCCGAGGACAGATTGCCATTGAAGGTTGTCCCGTTCGGGGCAATGAACTTGAAGCTCATGGGGCTGAGGAAGACCTGTTTCATGGGCGACTCAGCGAGCTTGGGAGTGGTCTCGACATCGACCGTCAGGCCGATAATCTTCCCGTTCGTTGGTGGAGAGGCGTATGGTTGGTCGCAGACCACATCCTTGACCTCCGTCACCGTGAACTTGCCTTCGGCTTCCGAGTCCGGAACCGAGTCCGAATCCTTCCAGAAGGCCGGTTCCCCGATCTGCTTGATCGTGTTTCCACGTGGACTCTTGGCAGCGGCCTCCGGTGTTGGTGTGGTCTTGGTGGCTGGTTCGACTGCGGCTTGGCTTTCGGATGGTCCCTTGTTGTCGCTGGAGACGCTGGCTCCACAGGCGCTGAGTGAGAGGGCGAGGATTGCTGCGGCTCCGAGTGCTACGATTGAGTGTTTCATTTTACTGCCTTTCGGTTTGTTCTCTGTGGCTTTCGCCCTGATGGGAAAGACTCTACGGCAGGATTTAAATAGTGTCAACCCTCAAACAGAAATAGTCCCCATCCGAAGATGAGGACTATTTCTATAGTGTATGTTACTTCATGTCGAAGTCATCCAGTACGCGGGATACAAGCTCTGCAACGTCGGAACGTTCGGACTTCTGGAGGGACGTGTGGGCGAACAGCCTTTCACCTAGAAGGCGGCTGGTTACCTCGTAAACACCATCGTGACGGCCTACACGGAAGTTATCGCGCTGGGAGACATCCCACGACATCACGGCCTTGGAGTTCTTTCCAAGGCGGCTTAGCGCCGTAAGGATAGTGGATCTCTCAAGGTTCTGGCTCTCGTCCAAGATGATGAACGCGTTGTTGAAGGTACGGCCACGGATGTGAGTCAGCGGGAGAACTTCAATGGCCTGCTTGGTCTTCAGAATATTGATCTGCTGCGGTGTGAGGAAAGAGTTCAGGCTGTCGAAAATTGCCGCTGTCCATGGGTCCATCTTCTCAGCCTCAGTGCCCGGAAGGAATCCAAGCTCTTCTCCACCAACAGCGTGCATGGAGCGGAAGACGATGATCTTTTTGTAGGTGCCGTTGTTGATGTTCAACTGCTCGACACCGGCAGCGAGGGCCAGTGTGGTCTTACCGGTACCTGCACGGCCACCGAGGGAGACGATCTTGACCTTCTCGTCCATCAGGTAGTTGATCGCAAATGCCTGCTCAGCGGAACGGGACTCCAGTCCGGAGATTTCGTACTGGTTGATCAGGTTGAATTCGTACTGTTTACCAGAGATCGCGAGCGCGGTGTCCTTGGGGTTCTCTTCGTTGCGGAGGATGACGCCAACGTTGCGCGGAATGTCAAGGTCCAGACGGACGGTGCCTGTCTCGTGGATCTCATCGATCTGCTCAGCAGTCACCCAGTGAGTTTCCGTGCTGTCGATGTAATCACCGGAGATGTTCTGAGGGGTGAAGTCAAGGGTCTTGACACCGACGATGGAAGCTGTTACCTTAAGAGGAACATCCTTAGTGACAAGGAACACGTCTTGATCAATCTCATTGGAGAGATTGAGAGCGACAGTGACAATCTTCGTGTCGTTGGATGGGTAGCTCTTCAAGGAGTCCGGAACGTCATGGACGTGGTTGGTCTCAATCCGGATGGTACCATAGTCCTCCCCAAGGGAGACGCCTTCCCGGAGATCGCCCTCAGAGAGAAGGGCATCCAAGGCTCGTAGGACGGAGCGAGCGGCAAGACCTAGATCGGGATCATTGCGCTTAGTCTCAAGCTCTCTAACAACTACGAGGGGGAGAACTACGTTGTGGGCACCAAAGGAATACAACGCCGTCCTTCCAGCGGAGAGAAGTACGGACGTGTCGAGGACAACGGTATTAGCCATTTGTATTCACTTACGGTGGTAGTTTCCTCATTACGAGGACTTACCACTCTATTCTACCATTGTTTATGGCACCTTGGCAAGCTCTACTTGCCTTTGACGGTTGGTTCGAGCCAAATGTCAGTCTCTGTGAAGATGTATTCCTGAATGGAGTAAAGTCCTTGGAGAGTGTGTAATGTTTCAATTGTACTCATCTTGAAGCACTTCGTCAACTCGTCACGGACTCGGTTGGTTTCAACCTTCTTCAACAGGGTTGTGTTGTTAGGGTCATACAGGAACGCCCAGATCATGTCGTCCATGTAGAAATCAAGCTGGATCGAGAAACGGATGGCACGGAGCATACGGAGAGGATCTTCCCTCAGACGCTCCACAC
>NZ_JBKJWH010000134.1:0-7209 GCF_046716805.1 Mycetocola sp.
CTACATCGGCGGTGACCCCGCCGACGGCAACGCCAAGATGTTTCACGACGGCGCGGTTGAAGTCATGGAAGCCGCGGGCATCAAACCGGCTGCCGAGCCCCCGGGGGTCTGGGACGGCGACAAGTCCGCGACCAACTTCGAACAGGCCCTGACTTCGCTCGGCGGCAAAGTCGACGCGGTCTGGGCGGCTAACGACACGAACGCGGCCGGCGTGATCACGGTCCTCGACAAGAACGGTCTCACCGTGCCGGTGTCCGGTCAGGACGCCTCCATCGCCGGACTGCAGAACGTCCTGCTCGGCAAGCAGACCGCGACGGTCTACAAGCCGATCAAAGAGGAAGCGGACGCTGCAATAGAACTCGCGACGGCGCTTCTCGAAGGAGAGACCCCGGAGGCCGATCAGGAACTCGAGGACGGAACGCCGTACATCGCGGTCACGCCGATCCTCGTTGGTCCTGAAGAGGTCAAGACTGTGGTCGATGCAGGCGACGCCGACGCCGAGGAGCTCTGCGCGGGCGAGGTTGCCGCTGCGAGTGAGAAGTACGGCATCAGCAGCTGACTGATCATGATCCGGAGCCCGGGCAGTGCCGAGACGACCCGCCCGGGCTCCTCCACTCCACCGCTGTGCTGTGCTCCACCGATGACGGAACCTGCACAGCACAGATGACGGCCCGGCGTAAGGGGAACCGAACATGGATGTGCCACTCATCGAACTGTCGGGGGTTGTCAAGAGCTTCGGTCCTGTCAGCGTCCTCAAGGGCGTCGGCCTGAAAGCCTACGCAGGCAAGGTCACCGCTCTCGTCGGTGACAACGGCGCGGGCAAGTCGACCCTCATCAAGGGACTCGCCGGCGTGCAGCCCTACGATGCCGGGACGGTGCGCTTCGACGGCGATGAAGTCAACCTTCATACACCTCGGGAGGCGGCGCGTCTCGGAATCGAGGTCGTCTACCAGGACCTCGCGCTGTGCGACAACCTCGACATCGTGCAGAACATGTTCCTCGGCAGGGAGGAAACGAAACTCGGCACGTTTGACGAAGGCCGGATGGAGCGCGACGCCTCCGACACCTTGCGCTCACTCTCCGTGCGCACCGTGAAGTCGGTACGGCAGAAGGTGTCGTCCCTGTCCGGTGGTCAGCGCCAGACCGTCGCCATCGCGCGCGCGGTGCTGAAGAAGGCGCGCGTGGTCATCCTCGACGAGCCGACCGCTGCACTCGGCGTGGCCCAGACCGAACAGGTGCTGAACCTGGTGAAGCGACTGGCCGAGCAGGGAGTCGCGGTCATCATCATCAGCCACAACCTCGTCGACCTGTTTGCTGTGGCCGACCACATCAATGTTCTCTATCTCGGTCAGATGGTCGCCTCACTCGACACGGCAGAGACCACGAGCGATGACGTCGTCGGCTACATCACCGGAACGAAAACCCCGGTAGGAGTGACGCCATGAGGGCCAACACCATTCCCACGTCTGAGGCCGCACCCGGGCCCGTCATCCCGACCGAGGACATCGGCAGCGGTCAGGAAGGCGGCGTCGGCGACCAGGTTCGGGCCTGGCTGCAGCGTGTCCGCAGCGGTGAGATGGGAGCGCTGCCCGCCATCGGAGGCTTCATCGTCCTCAGCATCCTGTTCTCCATCCTCAGTCCCGTGTTCCTCACCGAGCGCAACTTCGCGAACCTGATGACGCAGGCGGCCACGCTCGTCATGCTCGGCATGGCGCTCGTCTTCGTCATCCTCCTGGGAGAAATCGACCTGTCGGCCGGCGTCACGGCCGGCGTCTCGATGTGCATCTTCATCGTGCTGGTGAACGTGCAGGGCCTCAACTGGATTCTGGCGCTGGCGATCGCTTTCGGTGCCGGGCTGGCGATCGGCACGTTCATCGGCTTCTTCGTGGCGAGGGTCGGGATTCCGTCATTCGTGGTGACCCTCGGCCTCTTCCTCGGGCTCCAGGGTGTCGAACTCATCATCATCGGCGCCGGCGGGCTGTACCGCGTGCAGATCCCCGAGATTCTCGCCATCCAGAACAGCAACATGCCGCCGTGGGCAGGCTGGACGATGCTGGCCATCATCCTCGCCGTGTCGGCCGCGACATCCTTCTGGGATCGCGCTCGCCGGGCCCGCGCCGGTGTGCTGAACCGCACCATCACGCTGGTGTGGATCAAACTCGGATTCATCGCACTGCTCGGTGGTGCCGTGGTGTACATCCTGAACCAGGACCGCGGCCAATCAGTGCGCGCCGTTCAGGGCGTACCCATCGTCGTGCCCATCGTGCTAGCTATTCTTTGGGCCGGTACGTTCGTGCTTGACCGCACCAAATACGGCCGGAACATCTACGCTATCGGCGGCAACGCAGAGGCAGCACGGCGCGCCGGTATCAAGGTGGTCATGGTGCGTTGGACCGCCTTCATCATCTGCTCCACCCTCTCCGTCGTTGCGGGGCTCTTCTCGGTCAGCAAAGTGGGATCGGTGGATGCTGCCGCGGGGCGCGACCTCGTTCTGAGTGGCGTCGCGGCGGCCGTCGTCGGAGGCGTCAGTCTCTTCGGCGGCCGGGGCCGTCTGCTTCACGCGGCCGTCGGTGCTCTGGTGATCGCCGTGATCACGAACGGACTTGGCCTGTTGAACCTGCCGGCCGGCGTGAACTTCGCGGTCACCGGTGGGGTGCTGATCCTCGCAGCCACCGTCGATGCGGTCTCCCGCAAGCGCGGCGGCGCCGTCGTGCGCACCTGAGCTGAAACCAGCGGCTCTGGAGTGTGTTCTCGAGAAAACGCGGCCTGAACCGCAAGGCCGGCCAGCCGGTGCACGACGATCTCGTCTTGCGGGACTTTACCGTGACACGGCCGCAACGCGATCGTCCAACGTGACATCGATAGCACGATCCTGCACTCGGACCGCGGGTCCCAGTTCCGCTCCAACGCCTTCGTCCTGGTACCGAAGAACAACGACATCACAGGGTCGATGGGCCGGGTCGGCGCGTGCGGGGACGACGTCGCGACTGAACTCGGGCAGTCCCGAACCATGCGAACGGGCGGCTGCAGGTTCGGTCGACAGCAAAACAATCACCACTGGCTCCGGCACTGTCTACCAGCACACGCCGTCGTCCTTGCGATGAGTTCCGCATCTGGCCGCCATACGTCGGCTTGCTATCGGCAGAGGGAGGCGCTTGTGGTGGTCGGTGCGATCGGACTGAGATCACGAGTGCAGATTGCCTCGACGGCTATCTTAAGGATTTCTTCTCTGCGCGCTACACTGACTCGGATGATAGCAATCATCGTTACGCTACTGGTCGTCTGGCTGGTCCTTGCGGTTCTCGGCTTCGTCATTGAAGGCCTTTTCTGGCTCGCAGTGATCGGCTTTGTCCTGTTCATCGCCACCTTGGTGTGGGCATGGTTCAAGCGGAAAACGCGGACCTAGGATTTGTGGCGCTGATGTGTGCGGCAACGGTCTCGTCTTCCATAGACGACTGCCGTCCAGTCGTATCAGGCCCTCGGCGGCCTATCGTGCCGCAACTGTCGGCGAGACCCACTACGTCCGTTTTCAGGAACTGAAACGCCGCCTCCACAGTTTCCCCAGGTCCAATAACGGGCTGGGCGCCACTTCAGTTCGGGCTCAGCGCCGTCCTGCAAGGGCGGGGCGGTCGCCAGATTGGACCTAGCGAGTTAGTGTGTGTCGATGATCTCTGAAGACGTTCCACTACGACGGTTACGCGCCACCGCCATCGCCGTCGCCTACCGGGCCGAGACGGGCGTCCGGGACTGGCTGGCGCGCCGCGCGGTCGGGCGGGGGTGGACTCCGGCGGTGATCCCCTATTCCGGTTATGCGAGCGCGAACATCGCCCGGGTGCTCGGGCGGGTAGTCCTCGCGCCCGCCTCGGTCGATCCGGCTGCACGCCGCGGTATTCCCGGTTGGCGGCGCCTGCTCACCCTGGAGTGTCCGGGAACCGAGGTGCAGATCGAATTCAGCGGCGTGACCCTCACCGTCACCAGTGACGAGGCGGGCATCATCGACGCACGATTGTCGCTGGACAGCCCTCTCTCGACCGGGACGGTCAAGGCTCAGTTGCACGTCAACGGCCGCAAGCCGGTGCCCGCGAACGTTCACGTCGTCAACGGCGAATCAGTGCGTGGCGTCATCTGCGATATCGACGACACCGCCTGGGTCACCGGCATCTCCCGCCCCGCTCGAGCGGCATGGAGAACCCTGCGGGGCACCAGCGCGTCGAGACAGTCAGTTCCCGGAATGGCACGGCTGCTTCGCGCCGCGATCGAGGGCCAGCAAAACCCCGGAGTGGTGTACCTGAGCAATGGTCCGTGGAACCTCGTGGGCCCGGTGTCACGGTTCCTCGAGAAAAACCGTTTCCCGAGCGGGGCCGTGCTGATGACCGACTGGGGTATCACCCCTACCCGCTGGTTCCGTGATGGGCAGAAGCACAAATCCTCCTCCCTCGCCCGCCTGCGGGAAGAACTGCCCCACGTCACCTGGGTACTCGTCGGAGACGACGGCGAACATGATCCTGACCTTTACGGCGACATGGCCAAACACCACCCTGACCGTGTGGCCGCCATCGCATTGCGCCAGATCCGCCGACGCACGTCGGCCGGGAAAGACGATAACGCGGGTTCTATCAACGGTGTGCCGATTCTCCGCGGCTCCAACGGCGATGAACTACTACCGCTCGTACGCAATGCGCTCCGAGAGAACCCGCCGACCTGCGACTGACGCTGTGGAGCGCTGCACGGCCGACCCTCCCACCTATGCGACACTCCTACAACCAGGCCGGGCAGCCGACTTAAGTTGTTGCGCTTATGGTGCTCGCGAGGTCCATAAGGCGCTGACGTATCTCTGGCGGGTGATCCTCGGCGCTGATGGCAGCTCTCATCCGTCCCACGTGGTCCAGAATTTGCGTCCGGTAGCGGCCGTTCAGGTCGCACCAGGTGAGCTCCTGCAGGAGCTCGAGGAGTCGCTCGGCGACGAGGGGGTCGGCCGTTCCATATTGTCTGGGCTGATTCATGGCCAACTCCAGAAGATCCGGGAGTGTAGGCAGTGCCAGCACGACCCGTACCCGCCGGTTGTCATCGGTGAGGTTCCGAGTGCCAGGGTTCCTACCGGCAAGCCTGCATAGGAGAACCGACAGATGCCCGATGACGTGTACCGCCGTCGTCGGGTCATTCACCCCCGGGGAAAGAGCTCGAGCCGCCACGTCCACCAGCTGACGAAAGCCAAATCCGACGTCCTGAACCTTCGTACGCTCAAACCCGGCTGTGACGGCGGCATTGACCTCTTCACTGAGCTTTTCCCGGATTGCGGGTGCGAAAGTTGCTCCAGGGGTCACGGACCACGCCGTCGCAAAGGGGACACCCTCGATTAGGGAGCCGCCCGGCTGACGGTCTATCCGTATCACTGCCCCGGCCTCGAGAGCCGCCTCCAGAAGCGAGTCGTGATCCACCGACGTCAGAAATCCCGAGTCGGTGGACTTGATGAGGACCGCTGGTGAAACATTGGCAGGCTCGTGTCCCTGGTCAGGGCGTTCGACCGGGAAAACCCTGTCGATGGTCTCCTGCGTCTCAGCGTTGACCCTTCGCATCACGGTCTCGACACGAATCTCCCGCGTGAGGTGCGCAAGGAACAGAACCAGGCCAATCACGCTTGCTATCGCCAGCCCGAATGCGGCAGTGACAGAAACTTCAGGGACAAAAGAAGCATGCGAACTGCTTTCGTCTCGCACGTTCAGTAGGACGGTCAACGCGAAGGCAAATGCTGCCAGGAACAGGGCCAGCGTCCAGTGGACGAAGCGGTCCGAAGCAAAAGTCCGCAGCACCCGCGGTGAGAATTGGCTACTGGCCAGCTGCAGGGTCACGACGGTGAGGGAAAACGTCAAGGAGGTGACAGTGATAAGAGAACCCGATATCGACTGTAAGACAGCGCGGGCCGCGTCCGGTCCCCCGCTGAAGGCAAGAACGTCTAACCGCCCAGGGTTCTGGTCCTGAGCCGCAGCCTCGAACGAGGGCAACGCCGTTCCCAGGACTACGGCCAGGACGACCGCCACCGTTGGAAGTGGCCACAACTGGGTTCGTATCGCCTCCACCCAAATCAGGACGCGTCCTTTCACTGACAGTGACCCGGCGGCACTGAAGCAGCTTCACCCATAGGTTCCTTCTCTCGTGAAATGGAAGACCTAGCGTACTGCCATTCATGCCCGTAACGCTCGGTGCTGAGGGGCGCCGTCGCTCCCCTGACTGATGTGGTTAGAAAGGACTGATTCTTTGCGGTCGTTCTCCGTGAAGCGGTCTGTAGGATTGCAACACCATGGATGACCCTCCCTCACATAAACTTTCGCCCCTGCCGACGCAAACCAGCGTTCTGGTTCCCGATCGGAAGGGGCTAGCGGATGTATGAGTGGCTGATGCTCGGCGTGGGATTGATTCTCACCGCCGGGACTGGCATGTTCGTCGCTTCTGAGTTCGCTCTGGTGAATCTGGACCGTCATGATCTGGAAGCGCGCCAGGCGCGGGGTGAGAAACGCCTAGGGCCGACGATCAAAGCGCTCCGGATCACGTCGACACACCTTTCCGGCGCACAACTCGGTATCACCCTGACGACTCTGCTCACGGGCTACACCTTCGAGCCGGCGATCAGTTCGCTGCTGCGCGGGCCCATGCTCAGCGCGGGCGTTCCCGAGGACTTCGTCTCCGGCGTGGGGGCGGTGATCGGTATTCTCATCGCGACATTGTTCTCGATGGTTATCGGTGAGTTGGTCCCGAAGAACTTTGCTTTGGCGTTGCCGTTAGCGACGGCAAAGTTCGTCGTCCCATTCCAGACCCTCTTCACCACCGTCTTCAAACCGGTCATCCTGCTGTTCAATAACACCGCGAATGCGATCATCCGCTCCTTCGGGATCGAGCCCAAGGAAGAACTTTCCGGCGCCCGCAGTGCAGAAGAACTCAGCTCCCTCGTTCGTCGCTCCGCACTCGAAGGATCGTTGGACCAAGACCATGCCGACCTGCTGCACCGCACCCTACGGTTCTCGAACCACTCCACCGCCGATGTCATGACCCCGCGCGTTCGGGTGCAATCAATACAGGCGGATGCCACGGCGGAGCAGATCATCGACGTCGCGACCGCGACCGGGTACTCTCGGTTCCCGGTGATCGGGCGAGACCCTGATGACGTCCTCGGCGTGCTCCACGTCAAGCAGGCATTCGCCATCGCCCTCGACA
>NZ_JBKJWH010000135.1:0-16792 GCF_046716805.1 Mycetocola sp.
AGACACTGCCCGAGCCGACACCTACCAGGCCTGGCTTCATGACTACAATCACCACAGACCCCATACCGGCATCGGAGGCAAGTCACCCATCGAACGTGTCCACAACGTCAATGGGAAGAACATCTAGTTCGTGACGTCGCAGAAGAACAGAATGTGTCATTTTCAGAAGCCGTCTGCACAAATGTCAGTACTCGACTGCACGATCCGTTAGTCGGACGCCCGCGAACGCTCAATGGTCACCTTGACCGCCAGCGAGTAGTGGAAGCCAAACCCGTTGAGGAGATACGAGCCCGGGTTGATAGTGTCCGCGTTTCCATTGCCGTCCGTCTGGAATGCAGCAGTCCGCTGGCCGATAATGGGTACTGTGAGCAGGGCGAGTCGATTCGATGTGCGGTCGCGAGATGGCACATCTCTCGCCGTGTGGGTCGACGGCAACGGGCCTCCGCTGGTGTTGGTGCACGGCTCGATGTGCGACCACACGCGGTTCGATTCCCTTGTAGCGGAACTCCGGGACAGCATGACGACGTTCGCAATGGACCGCCGCGGTTTCGGTGCAAGCGCCGACGGCGGCCGTTACTCCATCGAGCTTGAGTTCGAAGATGTTGTGGCCGTCGTGGACACGGCGGCGGAGCGCGGTATCGGGCAGGTCGCGCTTTGGGGTCATTCGTACGGAGCAGGTTGTGCCATGGGCGCAGCCGCCCTGACGAGCAATGTGCACCATCTCATCCTCTACGAGCCTGGTCTCGGCCTCGCCTATCCAACCGGTTCGATCCAGGCGATCGAGGAGGCGCTGGCCGCGGGCGACCGGGAAGCGGCGATCTTCGCGGCGTTCGGCGCGCTCGCGCTGACAGAGGATGAACGCGACTCGATGAGGTCCAGCCCGGTGTGGCCGACGCGCCTCGCGTCTGCCCCGACTCTGCCAAGGGAGTGCAGGACTGAAGAAAGTTGGACCTACCGGCCCGGCCAGTTCGACGCCGTCACGGCGCGAACTTTGATGCTGACGGGCTCGGAAACCCCTCCAGTGGTTAAGGACCTGGCACATCGAGCAGCCGCTGCAATCCCCAACACCGAGATGCGGGTCCTCGAAGGACACGGCCATTTCGCGTTCCAGAACGATCCGGGCATGGTGGCCGCGATCATCCGGCAGTTCACGACGGTTGCGTCGGGCATCGCGTCTCAATCGCGAGAACCGTAAGCCGGACCTCATTCGTACAAGTTCGTGAGCTCCAGTCTGCATCTGCCCCAGCTCCCTCTGGTGTCGAACGGGAACCCTCAGGAAGTCACCGAGTGGCGCTGGGTCGACCTCGCGGCGCTGTGCGCATCCGTCGCGGCCACGCCATTCGTGTTCAGCCCGTGGCTGGTGCTGCAGTTGGAGCAGTTGGCGGGGCTGACACTGCTGGATCAGTCGCGCCGGCGGGCAGGCACCAGCGTGACCTCCTGCGCGATGCTCTCGGCCGGGTCCCCCTCAAGCATGGCGATCAGGGTGCGGGCGCAGATGGCACCAGTCTCCACCGGATCGATGTTGAGGTAGGCAACGCGCGGGTCGGCCCCGATAGCTTTCGAGTTCCCGGTGACCGACACCTGCAGGTCACCCGGGATGCTGAGCCCTAGCTCGGCCGCCGCGCTGGTGATGGCGCTGCAATAGGTCTCGTTGAGGCAGTGCACCGCGTTCACCTCGTCCGAAGAGGCGGTGAGGAGTTCACGGGCGGCGTCCATCGGCGCCTGCCCCGGAGCAAGCGATGCGACCCGCGATGCCAGCCCGTGGCTCGTGCACCAATGCCGGTAGGCCTCGATAGTGGAGACGGTGTAGTCATCCAGCCGCGGGCCGACGAACAGCGCGGGGCGTAGCGTCGCCTCGCGGGACTGACGGGCCAGGTGGTTCAGGATGTCGGGTATCGCCTGCGCCATATCGGAGTGCACGGTGGCCAGCTGGGCGCCCGGTTTCGGCTGGTAGCCACCATCGGTGACCACCGCGCGGCCGTTCTCCAGGCTCTGCTCCACGATCGGGTCCCCGGGGACCGGATCGACAACGATCACTCCGTCGAGCGGCAGATAGGTTTCGATTCGACCGTCGGCGCTGCCGGCGGCCGCCGAGATCGAGTACCCGTGTTCCACCGCCTCGATGGCGGCACCGGCGATGATGTTGCGGTAATACGGCATGTAGGTCTGTTCCCAGACCGCCGAGTCGCGGTAGCTGACGACGATGCCGATCACCCGCGATTTTCCGGAGCGCAGCGCTTGGCCGATCGCGTTCGGCCGGTAGCCCAGTTTCGACCCCACCTCGAGCACGCGCTCCCTGGTCGCGGCGGCGACCTCACCCTTGTTGTTGTAGACCTGCGAGACCGTCGCTGTGGAGATGCCGGCGGCCTTCGCGACATCCTGAATGCCGACCTTCTTGTTCGAAACCGTGTTCACCGTGCTCCGCCCGCTCGTGCCGTCGACCACCCATCTTGACGCTGGGTGCGACTCCAGAATACTATCGGCTGCGCCTAAAACGATTTAGGTCTGATGAGAGGAATGCAATGACGCACACCCGACGACTGCTCGTCCCTGCTGCTGTGATCGCAGCGCTCCTGTTGAACGGATGCAGCGCATCAGCGGAAGGAGAAGTCCGGGAGAACGGAAACCCCGCCTCATACGGTGACTGCGAACTCACCGGAACCAAGGGCGAATACACCCTGGAGACCAAGACCGACGGCACCCTGCTGATGAAGGCCGACCTGCCGAGCCCCGGCTGGTATAACGGCGACACGGTTGAAGACATCCGTAGCGGCTTCGACTTCTGCCTGCTCGTGAACATCGCGCACCGCGCTGGCATCGACAACGTCAAGCTGCAGATGGCGTCGTTCGACGGCCTCGTCGCAGGCAAGGCCGGCGACATGGACCTGTCACTGAACCAGATCACCATCACCGAGGAACGCCGAGAGGTCATGGACTTCTCCGAACCGTACTTCCAGTCCACGGCCGGCGTGCTGGTCAAGGCGGGGGCGGATGTAGGCGAGTCGAACTTCTCGAGCAGTCACCTTGGCGTCAAGCAGGGCACCGTTGGGCAGCTGCTGGTGGCCGACATCATCAAGCCGGAAAAGGCCGCATCCGTCTTCCCCGGAGACTCGGAGATGCAGGCAGCCGTGCTCGCCGGGAACGTCGACGCCGGCATCCAAGACCTCAGCATCGTGCTGGGCGCCGCGACGAAGTCGGGCGGCAAGCTCGAGGTGGTCGGCCAGATCCTCACCGATGAGGCCTACGGGATCATGATGGAGAAGGGCTCACCAAACCTCGACACCATCAACCAGATCCTTGCCGATATGAAGGCCGATGGAACCCTGGACAAGCTGAGCGCGGCGTACCTGGTGGATGCCTACGGGGTTGACCCGGCCAACATCCCGGTATGGGAAGTCAAGTGACGCTTGAAACACCCGCGGTTGCGCGGCCCCTCGAGGTCGAGCAACCCTCCCCGGTGGGCACGGCACGCACCCTGCTGCTGGCAGGGGCGCTGCTGTGCCTGCTCACCGTCGGGATGACCGGGTTCGCTGCCTACCTAACCATCACTGTTGCCGAGACGGGCATCTGGAAGATCGCTCTCGGCGCCGCCACCCTGGTCGTGGTGATCCTGGCCATGCTCACGGTCTGGCCCCTGATCGGCGGGTTTCGGCAGCAGGCCGCCGGCACGGCGGCAGCCCAGGCGGGCGACCTCGTCTCAGCCAGGAAGTTCCGGGCCCGCGCGGCCCAGTCTGGCTGGACCGCGCTCGGCTCCTGCCTCCCGCTCTTGTTCATCGCCACTTTCACGATGTTCCTGCTCGCCAACGACCATGCCGTGCAGACCACGTTCTTCGACGCGCAGTTCATGGCCCAGAGCGTGGGCGACGTGACCGTGGCGTTTGGGGAGAACATCAAGATCGCTCTGCTCGCGGAGGCGTTCGTGCTCGTTTGGGCGCTCGTGATCGCGCTGGCCCGCCTGGTGCCCTCCAAGGCTGGACGGCCGCTGCGGTGGCTGGCCACCGCGTACGTCGACGTCTTCCGTGCCATCCCGTCGATCATCGTGATCTACCTGGTCGGCTTCGGCCTTCCCTTGGCCGGTGTGCCGATCCTCAGCGAGATAGGGCCGATGTGGTCCGCCGTCCTCGCCCTCACCCTCACCTATGGCGCCTACGTGGCGGAGGTGTACCGGGCCGGCATCGAAGGCATCCACTGGTCCCAGGTGTCCGCCGCCCGTTCACTCGGACTCTCCTACGGCAAGACCATGAGGCACGTGGTCGTGCCACAGGCGGTTCGCAAGGTGACCCCGCCGCTGCTGAACGACTTCATCGGGCTACAGAAGGACACCGCGCTGGTCACCATCATCGGCACGGTCGACGCGTTTACGCAGGCGAAGATCTACTCCAGCAACTACTTCAACCTGTCATCAGTGACGGTGGTCGCGATCCTGTTCATCATTATCACCATCCCGCAGACCCGCTTCGTCGACCGACTCCTTGAGCGCGACGCACGCCGCCAATTGAGCAAAGGGTAGTCATGGCTTTTCTAGAACTAAATGACGTAGAGAAGTCCTACGGCACCAACCCGGTGCTGCGCGGCATCACCCTGCATGTGGCCAAGCACCAGGTGGTGTGCCTGATCGGCGCATCCGGCTGCGGAAAGTCGACACTGCTCCGCTGCGTGAACGCCCTGGAGGGCATACAGGGCGGCGACATCAGGCTGGATGGTGACGTGGTCTCCGGGGAGGGCATCGACGTTAACTCGCTTCGCCGCAAGGTCGGCATCGTGTTCCAGAGCTTCAACCTGTTTCCTCATATGACCGTGCTGCAGAACGTCACTCTGTCCCCGATCCGGGTGCTGGGGGTGCCGAGGGCGGATGCCGAGAAGCAGGCCATTGCCCTGCTCACGCGAGTAGGACTCTCCGAAAAAGCGGACGCCTATCCTGACCAGTTGTCGGGCGGACAACAGCAACGCGTCGCCATCGTTCGGGCGCTCGCCATGAACCCGGAGGTGCTGTTGCTGGATGAGATCACCTCTGCCCTCGACCCTGAACTGGTCGCCGAGGTGCTCAACATCGTGCGGGATCTGGCCGCAGACGGCCTGACCATCCTCATGGCAACGCATGAGATGTCGTTCGCGCGCGAGGTGGCAGACACGGTGGCGTACATCCACGAAGGGATCGTGTTAGAGCAGGGGCCGCCGGCGAACATCTTCGGTGCGCCGCAGCACGAACGCACGCAAGCGTTCCTCAAGAAAATCATTGAAGCGGGAAGGCTTTGAGAGTGACCAAAGTATTAGTCGTGGAGCACGAGTCGAACGCCGGCATCGGCCTGGTGGGTGAGCGCATCCGTGCCGCCGGGGCAGAACTGGAGGTGGTGGGCCCGGAGGCTGGCCGAGACATCCCGTTGACCGCCGATGGCTACCACGGGGTCGTGGTACTGGGCGGAACGCCCGGCCCGACGGATGACGTTGCCGCCGACTGGCTGCCGCGCGTGCGAACGCTGATCGCTGACTGCCTGGACAACGAGGTGCCGTTTCTCGGAATCTGCCTCGGAGCCGAGCTCCTAGCCGTCGTCGCGGACGGCGTGGTCGGTCCGGTGCGCAACGGCGCCGAGGTCGGGCTCACCGAGCTGGCACTCACCGCGGCTGCCGAGAACGACCCGCTTCTGGGTGGGCTGACCGGCCAGCTTAAGGCCCTGCAATGGCACACGCTGGAAGTGCACGAACTTCCGCCGGGCGTGGTGTCGCTTTGCTCCAGTGACCGGTGCCCGAACCAGGCGTTCCGGGTCGGGACCGCGGCTTGGGGGCTGCAGTTCCACCTGGAGGCGTTGTCGGCGACCGCCGTGGAGTGGGCCCGCGAGGACAGCGAGGACCTGCGATCGGTCGGGCTCACCGGTGCCGAAGTGGTTGCGCGGATGCGCGAGCACGAGGGGTCGCTGCGTGAGACGTGGTCTACTGTGGCAGACCGCTGGATGTCCTTGGTCGTCAGCGCGGCAGGATCAGCCCCGAGTGCAACCAGCCGATCGCGGATCGCGGACCGCGCCAGGTCGTAGTAGCGGGCCGGCCCGCACAGCAGCGATGCGATGTCGGCCCCTTCCATATTGGCGGCGATCTCGAAGGCGAGCGTCGAGATGCCGAGGACTACTTGGGAGAACGCTCCGGAATGACCAGCGGCAGCGCAACCAGCACGACCAGCGACACAGCGGCGATGGCGATGATGCGGGCGGCGAGGCCGCTGAACGGCTCCGCGCTGGTTTGCAGCCTTGATGCTGTGTTCATGACTGCACCGTTGCGTCTTCAAGGCCGCTCAGCTGGAGCGTGAGCGAGACGACCGGCGTCACCTCGGTGCTCCAGAGGGCATCTTCGTCGCCGACCCAGCGGCCTTGTTTGTCAAAGGGGCCCAGCGCTTGGAGTTTGGGTCGTTCGGTGCGGAAGATGTAGCGGTCGGCTTGCTTGCTCACCAACCGGGCGGAGTCGGCGATGTAGAGGTATGCCACTCGGGCCACCCCTTGTTGGGAGAGTTACTAGAGACGATTCAGTCATGCACGAGATCGCCCGTCTTCATTCGAATGTGGGCAAAAAGTGGACGCCCTTACGAAGTTGAGCGCCCACGTCAGCCGTCATGTCTCACAAGCTACTGTGTGAGCAAGCTAGTGCAGTAGATGGACCGTCAGCGCAACAGGATTTGAATCCACCCGTGCGTGGACAGGTGCGTGCTGGCCTTTTCTCACTTGGGAACCCTCAATGGGACCGGCTATCGGGCTTGCGATAGTCGACCCTTCTGAAGAATCAAGTCTTCTTGACGCCGTGACAGTTTGGTCATGTTAGGGCGCTCGCACCCTCCGGTGCGGGTCCCGCGCCGACGCACTGCCAGACGGGAATGTCCCACAGTGGGGTATAGTTACAGCTATACAAGAATCGGAGAGGTTGCCATGTCGACGCATATCCGTGACACCCGCAAGCGGCTTGGCATGACGATCTACGACCTTGCCGACAGACTCGGCGTGACCGCTGGCGCGATCTCGCAGATGGAGCGCTCTGAGCGTGACGAGACAATCCGGATGTCAACCCTGAAGCGGGCGCTGAAGGCGATGGGTGCCGACTTGTCGACCGCGGCGCAGGACGCCCCGATGGCTGCAAGGCACCTCCTCACTGCTCGCACCGCGGCCGCGAGCATGGCGCGGGAGCTGGCAGCGAACGACGAGGACACTGCGCTCCGTATCGCGATCCAGTCACTCGACCACTTCCGCCATGCCCGAACGCGCGCGGAGATCCAAGATTTCCTCCGCGCTCCGCGGCCGATCGGCGATGACCGGTGGGACACCCTTCTCGCGACCGCGATCGCTCGAGATGCGAAGCGACGCGGGATTCGCCCGCCGGCGTGGACTCGGAAGCCTGCCCTCCCGGAGGAATGGCTGCCGGCCACACCCGGGCACCCGGCGGAACGCTACCTTGACATGATCCGTGCGACTGCGGAGCCGGAGCTCCTGGAGAAGGGCATACTGATGCGGGAGAAGGACCTCGCTGTTGCCTGACGATCAGGCCCAGCTGTTCACCGCGGACGAGATCCTCGAGCTGCTCGCCGAGCTCGGGGATCGTCTCGCGGCGCGCGACGAAACGGTCGACGCGTATGTCGTCGGCGGGGCCGCGATTGCAGTGATCCTCAACTCCCGCAAGAGCACCGCGGATGTCGACGCACTCTTCTCGAACCTACGTCTGGCGATCGAGGTCGGTGGAGAGATCGCTGCCGAGCGCGGCATCTCGGCGCACTGGCTGAACTCATCGATCCAGTCGTACATCCCGTCGTGGGCCAAGACCGAGGACACCGAAGCGAAGACACTGGCTTTCGGAGGGCTGACCGTCAGGATCGCGTCGCCAAGGTGGCTGCTCGCGATGAAGATGGCAGCCGGACGGTTGAAGGACAGGCAGGACATCGTCGACCTCATCCAGTTTCTCGACATCCACTCCGCCGAAGAGATCGTCAACTGGACGATCGAGGTGCACGGCGAAGGGTCGGTAATCCTTCAGGACTCGCGCGAGTCGCTGATCTGGCAGGCGGAGGAGATGCTCCGTCTGGCATGGCCGGCGTTCTTTCAACGGCAGCGTCTTCAAATCGAGGGTGCTGACGGTTCTCAGGCATTTGAAATCTAACGCAGGCTGAGGATATCCGTGACGCTCGGAATGAGATGAGTGTGCGGGGTGCGGCCGAGCACGTGGTGGTCATGTGCACCGGAGAGCACTCCGACAACGTACCCCGCGCCTGCGCGCGTGCCAGCAAGAAGATCGTTGGGAGTGTCTCCTGCGACGAGTACATTACGCACATCTACGACACCAGTTTTCTCCATGGTGTGAAAGATGAGGTACGGGGCGGGCCGTGATGCCGTAACTTCGTCTGAGGAGACGAAGGCATCGATGTGGGTTCCTACTTGCCAGCCTGCCGACTGGAGAAGCATTTCTGCAACGGGCACTGAGTACCCGGTTTGCAAGGCAACTTTCACCCCCTCGTCGTGCAATTGGGCGAACATCTCAGTGACTCCGGGGAACGGCGCCGGAGGATCATTCCGGTAGTGCGTCATGAGAGATTTCGTAAACCGCTCGTATACGGTATCGGTTTCTAGGTCGCTGCCGAAGGCGCGGAGCAACCCTTCGATTGCTGCCCGCTTGGAGGTGCCGGTCCAACGGTCAAGGAGCTCCTGCGGTACCTCCCGGTTGATTGCCTGCGAAACAGTGTCACTGAGCACCTCGTAGACAGCGTTGCCGTCATCGAATGTGGTGCCAGCCATATCGAGCGAGACCAGGCGGAATGACATAGGTATCTCCTTAACCTGCGACCGATGTGGATCAGAGCGTTGAGGTGGTTGTATTGCGTGAAGCGCTTATGAGCGCGGCTGCTTCAGCTCGCGTATTCCTGATCCGAATGTTTGCGTGATCAGGACGGTACCGATCTTCTGAATACTCGAGCACGAAGCCTGCTGCCGAAGTGGTGTTCCGTCGCACCCTAAGTATTGGTGTGCCAACCTCCACTTCGAGCAGCTCAGCGTCGAGTGCGTTTGCGGGCACCGCATCAACGAGGTGAGTGCCCTCGTCGAGGTCTGCACCTCGCGTGATCAGGTACTCGTAGATTGATCCACTATCGGTGTCGAACTGAAGTAGCGACTGGCCAACCGAATTATGAAAAACGGATCGTTCCACCATGGTGGGTTGATCATCAATTAGACGCAACCGAGTGAGGTAAACAAGATACTCACCGTTGGGGTAGCCGAGGGGAAGTTCGGGCTCAGGGCTCTCTCGGCGTCTGCGAGAAATCTCAATTGTGCGCTGGCCGGGTGATCGACCCTGGGCTTTAATCCACGACGAGAACGAGAAGAAGTCATCGATCGACTGCTCGAGGGGTCGTGCGTGGACGACCGGCCTTCGCCCCTTGCTTGTCTGAATCAACCCTTCGCTCTTCAACGTTGAGAGGGCTTGCCGGATAGTCCCGCGTGAAGCCTCGAACTGTTTGGCGAGTGAAGATTCTGACGGAATCTCGCTCCCGATAGGGAACTGGCGGGATTCGATCGCACGCCGAAGATGGTTCGCGATAGCAACGTGCTTCGCTTCCTCGATCGGCGTATCGGTCATACCGGGGAGTCTATACAAGTTGATGAATGTCAGTGAAGGCAGCTCCGTCTGTTTGCATCAGTCGGAGAGGGTTCGTGGGCTTGAGCCTAGAGGCCAAGCCCAAAAATATTGTCCTCAAGTTTTTAAATGCGCCTCTGATCGGGCATTTTCGAGATCATCAGCGAGGTGTGTAAACACTAAGTGTCTTAAAAGAAACGGCGCATGAAGGCTAGGTGTCGATTGAGGAATATCTCAAACCTGTCTAGTCAGGTCGTGCTTACATGTTGATCGTGCCTGAACTGAGCAGCGAATTCCCCGCCCACAACCATCAACTGTCCGCTGAGAAATACGACCTCGTGATCGTAGGCGCGGGGATTCTTGGGCTCGCTCACGCCTGGCATGCCCTCCGACTGGGACTGCGCACAGCAGTCGTAGAAAGAGACGATCAGGCGGTCGGCGCGTCCATACGAAACTTTGGGCACGTGTGTATCACCGCTCAATCGGGGCGTGCACGCGACTATGCAGAAACCACTCGGAGGGAATGGCTCGCAATAGGCCGAGTCACAAGGATTGATGTCCGTGAGGTCGGCAGCACTGTGGTGCTGAGGAATGAACTCGAAGCAGCGGTCATGGCCGAGTTCGCAGCCACTCAGAACAATGAGGTTCAGTTGCTTGGCTCTGAGCGCACCGCAGGTGTTCTCGGTGTGGATCCTTCGCTCGTGCAAGGGGGAGCGCATTTCCCGAATGACCTCAGGCTTGATCCGCGCGCTGCAGTTGCAGAACTTGCTCGCTACCTCCAAGAGCAAGGGACCGACTTCTACTTCGGAACGAATGTCGGCCTCATTGAGCCTGGGAAGGTCGTCACCAATAAGGGCCAGCTCGACACAAAGCATGTAGTGGTTGCAGTGAATCATGACCTCGATCGATTCTTTCCAGAACTCGCTGATCAATATTCGGTGACACGATGCCGACTGCGCATGCTTGAAATCGATGCTCCGAGAAACGTTCGCATAGAACCAGCAATCCTCACTGGGCTTTCACTTCTGAGGTACGACGCGTTCAAGGGCTTGAAGGCGCATGCTGCACTTCGAGAGCATTTTGAGCGGGTCAGCCCTGAACTTTTGGAACACGACCTCAACCACATGCTGACCCAGCGACCCGACGGCGTTCTTGTTGTCGGCGACACGCATCATCGCGCGCGGACCGAGCACCCATTCGAGCTCGAACGAAGCGATGAGCTGTTAATCAGCGAAACCGCTCGCCTCTTCGGGGTGGAAAAGGTCAGAATTCGCCGCCGCTGGCGAGGCATCTACGCCTCATCAGCATTCACCAATTTCGTGTGCGAAATCCCAATGCCTGGTGTGCGCGCGCTTTCGGTAACCACGGGCATAGGAATGACTACGTCGCTGGGCTTCGCCCAAGAATCTTTGCTCAGCCTCCTCGAATCTTCGCCACAGTAACACCTCACTCGACCACCAACTCAGCACACATCGCTTATGAAAGGCATCATGAAGAAGAAGATCACCACAGTATTCGCGCTCAGCGCGGTGGCGGGAATGATCCTCACGGGTTGTTCATCAACCGCAGAGGCATCCGAGGGAGATTGGACTGCGCCCCCGGTGCAGGAGAACCTTGCAGCACAAGCCGATCCCTTTACCACCTATGCTCTTCCCGATGAGTGGGCGAACTACGGTGCCCTGTTCGAAGATTTCTGCGCCATCAACGAATTGAAATGCTCACACGTAGACAGCGACATGTCATCCGGCGAAGCAATTCAGCGGTATGACGCCGAGAAGGGCAACCCTATCGGTTACCTCAGCGACATCGGGGGACTCTGGGGGCCTGTAGCTGAAGATGCTGGCGTGACTGCACCGTATATTCCCGTTGGTGCTGAGAAGCTCAAGCCTGGTCAGTATGGCGAGAACGGTGGCTGGACGAACACCTTCACCGGAGTGGTTGGCTTCCTCGTCAACGATTCCGTGTCGGAGGCTCCTCAGACCTGGGATGACCTAGTCACTGCTGAATACGCGGACGGAAAGATCGCCTCGACGGGGTTGAACGAACCGATCGGTGGGACCCAACAAGCCACCTTGCTGTCCATCGCGCTCGCAAAGGGCGGGGATGTCACCGCATTCGATGCAACATGGGAGTACCTCAACGAACTCTTTGCGACGACCAATGTCTCAGATGTCGCCCCCAGTGTTGATGCACTCATCCGCGGGGAATACGGCGTGATGGTGCAGTACGACTTCAATGCGATCGCTGCGATCGAGCAGGCGGCAGAGCAGGGAGTCTCGCTGTCGTTTGTGGTTCCTTCTGACGGCTCGATCTACATGCCATCATCGATCCTCGCCAACGGCCATAACGACAAGTCGATGGATTTCATTAAAGCATTCATGGACTACGTGCTGACTGACGAGGCCCAGTTGAAGTTCGCTGATTTCGGCGCACGGCCGATCCGCTTCGTCAACGGAGACCTGGAGGTTCCCGAAGATCGACGTACCCGCTGGCTCCCAGAAGAGAGCTACGCGAACACACAGACCTTCGATGCTTCTCTTATCGATCCAGAGCAGCTCCTGAAGGACTACAGCGCCAACATCACGAACTAACCAGTGAGTCATATGCGGGGCGCCTCATTGGCAGGCGCCCCGCACCCCCACTGATACAAAGAGGATCGAGATCCGTGAAGTTACACAAGATCATGCGCACGGCTCCAGCGTTTCCGCTGGTGGTACTTGGACTGAGTTGCTTGGCGTTACCGCTGGTCATGCTGGTCTATACCTCATTGCAGACTTCAGACGGTTTCGGCTTCGACAATTTCGTCCAAATCTTCACCAACTCCGTAGACCGTGCCATCATCCTGAACTCGGTGCAATTCGCACTCTGGCAAACAGTGCTCTGCGTGCTGCTGGGCACACCCGTCGCACTTGCGCTACTGAACCTTTCTAGCCACACTCGTGGCTGGCTGATGGCTACCATAAACGTGGCCTCAAACTTCGGTGGCCCCGGTCTCGCATTCGCATTTTTATTGCTCATCGGCGCGAACGGGATGATCACGATTCTTTGGGGAGAGATCTTCGAGCCCACCGAGCTCCCGTCCCTCGGCTCGATGGTTGGACTGAACGCCATCATGCTTTACGTCCACCTTCCGTTGTACCTCATGCTCACGCTGCCAAGCTACGCCGTACTCCGTCACGAATGGCGGGAGGCCGCCAGGATGGCTGGTGCGGGTGCATGGAGGTACTGGACTCGGGTAGGGATTCCAGTGCTCACGCCGTTTGTGCTTGGTAATGCCATGCAGGTCTTCATGTGGGCGATGGGCGCATACGGAATCCCGTATGTCGTCACGCAGTCGCCGAGCTCCGTTGACCTTCTTTCGGTGGAGATAGGGCGTGGCATAGAAGGCGGAATCTTTGGGCTTGAACGCCCCGCCACGCTCGCGGTGCTGCTGATCGTTCAGGCAATCGCATTGATCTGGCTGTACCGCACGGTGCAACGAAGAGGGGAAAGGATCCTTTGACACGCTCAGCGAGCCTTGAGCTTAAACGCGTTCGAATCAAACCCCGGAGCAGCATTTCACACTTGCCTCTATTGCTACTATTCGTCTACCTCGGTCTGCCACTTGTCGCGCTGCTCTTGTTCAGCTTTGCTCGCGAATGGGGTGGAACGGTACTTCCTACAGAATTCACGCTAAAGCACTGGGGCACCGTGCTGCAGAACCAAGACGTTCTGCAGGCCACATTACGATCGCTATTCGTCACGCTAATGGTCTGCGTGATCAACTGGGTGACGGTGATCCCTGCGGCCTACATCGCGGTGGTAGTCGCTCCCAAACTGCGACCTCTCTTTCACGCACTTGCGATTGCGCCGTTTGCGTTGCCCTGGATTGTGATCGCCGCAGGAATACAGCTGACCGTTGGGGAGTTTGCCCCACAACTCTTTGCAACTGTTGGTCTACTTGTGGTCGCCATATCTGCGGTGACATTCCCGTACTTGTATTGGGCCGTGGAGAGTTCGCTTATCACTAGCAATGTGAAGCAGCTTGCGGAAGCCGCGCAGATGAGTGGGGCGAGCTGGTGGCAAACCATGGTTCAGGTCGTCATCCCTGCCGCTCGCAAAGGCATCATGTCCGGCACACTGCTCGTTGCATCTTCGGCGTTTGGCGAGTTTGCGATCACACTGACATTGATAGGTGGGGCGTACGAAACGCTGCCGCTGTGGACGTTACGAATGTACAGCGGCAGGGTGCCCGGGGCAGGAACGGAGCTCGCGGCGGTGTCGTTCGGGATCTTCATGGTGCTGTTTGCCCTCTCGATGGTGTTGACCCGTATCGATACCGAGCCGTCGCAACCGTCACTCGGCGGGGCACAGAAATTGCAAAGCAAAAGAGGAGAGAAGCGATGAGTGCTGTCGTGTTGAGGAACGTTCGTAAATCGTACGGCGACCATGTCGTGCTCGACGATCTATCCCTGAATATCGCCGAGGGCGAGTTCGTATCATTGCTCGGACCTTCGGGTTGTGGGAAGACGACGCTCCTCAGAGTTATTGCTGGGTTGCAGACGTTTGATTCCGGAACTGTGAAGTTTGACGAGATCGATATGACCAACACTCCTGCTCAGAATCGCGGGATTGGAATGGTATTCCAGCAGTACTCGCTGTTTCCTAACATGACGGTGCGGAAGAACATTGCCTTCCCGCTGCATGCAGCACGGATGTCGCGCCAGGAGATTGAGCACCGTGTCGACGAGATGGTCGAACTCATTGGGCTTCAGAAGCATGAGAATAAACGACCCAAACAGCTTTCGGGTGGCCAACAACAACGCGTCGCACTTGCACGGGCACTTGCCCCCAATCCAAGAATTCTGCTGCTCGATGAACCGCTGAGCGCCCTAGATGCTCAGGTGCGGTCGCGCTTGCGTGATCAGATTCGAGAGATTCAGAAGGAAGTTGGCATCACCACCATCTTCGTCACGCACGACCAAACTGAAGCGTTTGCCATGTCGGATCGTATTGTGCTGATGGGAAGTGAAGGAATCCTGCAGGTGGCAGAGCCGAGTGAATTGTATGCTCGGCCAACACACCGGGAGGGTGCAAATTTTATCGGCCGACGAAACGACATTGAAGTGGCTGCAGCTGATGGGCGCCTGCGCTGGGAGGGCCTCTTCGACCTCCCGTCGCCTGTGCCCGATGGAGAAAAGGTTCGCTGCTCGTTTCGAGCCGAAAGCGTCGATGTCTCGCTCAGCACAGATAATCTCGACGAGCATTGGGTCGCAGCGCGAGTGCGCACACGAACTTACCTTGGGGCGACGAGTTCGTTGGAACTTCGGCTTGCGGGAGACGAGAGTGACCTGAAATCGGTGGTGACGGGTTCACTTGCGGTCCGTATCGAAGATGAAAGTGCAGTTCACGTCAGCGTGAATCCAGGAGACATCAACGTGTATTCGGCCGGCCGCTTGGTCGCAGTGGGGGCGGAAACCCTATGAGAAACAAAGTGCTGCTCGTCGGAATTGACGGGGTTCGACGTGACGTGCTCGAACGGATCGCCACTCCGCACATCGATGCCATCGCCAAGCGCGGCGGACGCAAAGCCATCGATATCGATGAGCGGTGTCGCACGATTTCAGGGCCGATGTGGACGACGATCCTAACTGGCGCCTTCCCTGAGCGGCACGGGGTTGAGGACAATCGTCACCCTCCCGAATCTCGGGTACCCGATGTCTTCTCGCGACTGGCGATGGCGGGCAAAATCCACATGCCAATTGCGGCGACATCCTGGCCACCGTTAACAAGTCGGGCGGGTTGCGGGCCAATCATTGATCCCTCTCTGGTTCGCGTGTACACCGCGCCGCTCGTGAAAGAAGACTTCGAAGCGTACTTCGAGGGTGACATCAAAGTGCGTGATGCGGCGGTTGAGTTCTTGAGTATTGCTGAGGTTGACGCTGCGTTCGTCTACTTCGGGTTGGTCGACGAAGTCGGGCATTCTGAAGGCGTTGGGCACAGCTATGCCAAGGCACTCCAACGGTGCGATGAGCATGTCGGCATAGTGATGGAGGCGCTTTCTGCTCGCGCCGACCGTGATGACTGGAGCGTGGTGGTTACCACAGACCACGGACATGTCGATGCAGGTGGGCACGGTGGGAGCTCCGCGGGAGAATGCGAGATATGGGCACTGAGCGACAGCGAACCGCTTTTATCACTAATCACGGGACCACAAGACATCGCGGCTGCAATTGAGAGCGTGTATGGCCGAGATTAGGTGAACCGTGGGCCGCCACGCACTCCGTACCCCGCTCGTACGCGAAGGGTACGGCCGCGGGCGATTCACACGCCCACCGAAAATTCTGCCGTCTGGGTCATGTCGTCACAATATCGGGCGGGGCGGACATTAGGAGGAGCATTCCTAGTGGAGCGCATTCCGCCCCACTACCGAGGTGGGAGCGACTGTTGCGGGCTCGTCGCTGCGCACCGTCGGCGTAGGGGTTGATCGAAGCGCCAAAACGGCAGAGGGACGTGTCCCATTTGATTCCGTCCGACTCGACCTCTGACTTGGCTCAACCGTGGCTCCAAGCGTTCCGGCTGGATATGTGCCGAATCGAGGCTAGCCGGGTCCGACGCAGCTCATTGTTGCCAAGGTTTGCCCGTCACTGTCGGAGTAGTGCTTGTGTGCGCCCGTAAGCCGGACCTCAACGGGAACCGTGTACGCGACCAAAGCTCAAGCTCGCACCGACGTCATCCGTTACATCGAGGGTTTTTGCAACAGCCGGCGCCGGCACTCCGCGCTCGGCTACCGACGACCCAACGAAGTCCACTATGGTTTTCAACAGCCAGCCTTGGCAGCGTAGAAGAATCCACTAATTCCGCTGTCCGAAATCTCCGCGGCAGCCCAATCCAGAGTGAAGGACATCAGCTCCGCCGTGCGGTTCTGCTGATCAGTGGATCGATCATTCTTGTGACTCCTCCGCGGCGAGCCGCTTCTCGAGGGCTTCCCCGGCTGGGGAATCTTGTGTCAGTAGGCGAAGGGCGCGGACGAGGACTCGTGCGTCATTTGCTTGCAGAGGAGCATCGTGGGGGGCGGGACGTCTTTGGCCCAAATCAACCGAAGAACTCGTCGAAAGCGTGGCTGTCGCGGATGAAGGCCGAGAACTTCTTGATCCGGCCGTCATCGTCGAGGGTCATGATCTCGAGGCCGTCCTGGTCGAAGACTTTGTCGCCCTTC
>NZ_JBKJWH010000136.1:0-24175 GCF_046716805.1 Mycetocola sp.
GCGCTCCGGAGCCAGTTGAAGCGCCAGATGGGAATGATCGCCGTTCTCATTCCCGCCGGCCGCCCCGGAGCTAGCCGAGCGCGGGCTTGATGTCCCGCACGATCGACTCGAGGATCCTCGCGTTGAAGTCGACTCCGAGCTGGTTGGGCACCGTCACGAGGACCGTGTCGGCCGCTGCCACGGCTTCGTCCTGGGCGAGTTCGGCAGCGATCGCATCCGGTTCACCGACGTAGCTTCGGCCGAATCGGGCGAGTCCACCGTCGAGGTGCCCGACCTGGTCCTTGGCTTCGACTTGGGCACGGAGCCCGAAATAGTGCCGGGTCTCGTCGTCGATGAGCGGGATGATGCTTCGGCTGACCGACACGCGGGGCTCGCGGGCGTGGCCGGCTTGCCGCCAGGCCTGGCGGAACATCCGGATCTGCTCCGCCTGAAGCTGGTCGAACGGCACGCCGGTGTCTTCGGTGAGCAGCGTGGAGCTCATGAGGTTCATACCCTGCTCCGCCGTCCAGACGGCGGTGGCGCGGGAGCCCGCTCCCCACCAGATCCGCTCGGCGAGCCCCGGCGACCGCGGCTCGATTGCGAGGGGCTGCTCGACGCCGGTCATCTGCGGATTGGAGGTGGCGACGCCAGCACCATCGACGGCGGCAAGGAAGAGTTCGGTGTGGGCGCGCGCGAGGTCGGCATCCGTGTGGCCGGCATCCGGAACGTAGCCGAAGGACTCGGAACCGCGCAGAGCAGTCTCGGGTGACCCTCTGCTGACGCCGAGCTGGAGTCTCCCGCCGCTGATCAGGTCGGTCGCTGCAGCCTCTTCCGCCATGTAGAGCGGGTTCTCGTAGCGCATGTCGATGACGCCGGTGCCGATCTCGATCCGGCTCGTCCGTGCGGCGATCGCGGCGAGCAACGGGAACGGCGAGGCGAGCTGGCGCGCGAAGTGGTGCACGCGGAAGTACGCCCCGTCGACGCCGAGTTCCTCAGCGGCGACAGCGAGGTCGATGGACTGCACGAGCGCATCCCGTGCCGTTCGCACGAGTGACCCTGGGACGGGTTGCCAGTGACCGAAGGACAGAAACCCGATGCGCGTCATGCTCGGTGCAGCGTCGGACCGAATCGGCTTATTCCTCGCGAGGTGCTGACATTGAGGTGGTTCGGCCCGGGACCGCCTCAACCCCAGCAACTCGCGGTTAAAGGAGGGTGCGGAGGGCTGGGATCAGGTCGGCGAAGGCTCGAGCACGGTGGCTGATTTCGTTCTTGGTCTCCGGGGCGAGCTCGGCCGAGGAGACGTCGTACCCCTCCGGCACGAAGATCGGGTCGTAGCCGAACCCGTTCTCGCCCGTCGCCTCGGTGGCGAGCCGGCCTCTCCAGACGCCCTCCGAGACGTGCTCCACGCCGCCGTGAGGCAGACCCTCCGGGACGACCAGGGCGATGGTGCACCGGAAACTCGCTGTCCGGTGCTCGGGTGCGATGTCCGAGAGCTGGGCAAGCAGAAGCTCGAGGTTGTCGCGGTCACCGCGGCCGGGCCCTGCCCAGCGGGCGGAGAAAATGCCTGGCGCTCCCCCGAGCACGTCCACGGCGATGCCGCTGTCGTCGGCGAGGGCGATCCGGCCGGTGTGGGCGGCGGCGGTTCTGGCTTTGATGAGGGCGTTTTCGGCGAAGGTGACGCCGTCCTCGACCGGCTCCGGCCCGTCATAGGCCACCACCGTGACGTCCGGCATGGCAGCGCCGAGGATCCGCTGGAACTCGCCGACCTTGTGCCGGTTGTGGGTGGCGAGCACAACCTCGATCGTCATGTCGCGTCTCGCCCGAGTGCCGCCACCTGCAGGGCGGTCAGGTCGGCTGCCCCGCCGAGGGCGAGGTCGAGGAGGGAGTCGAGTTCCCGACGGTCGAACGGTGCGCCTTCCGCAGTGCCCTGCACCTCCACGAAAAGACCACGGCCGGTGACGACGACGTTCATGTCGGTCTCGGCACGAACGTCCTCCACGTAAGCAAGGTCGAGCATGGGAGCGCCGTCGATGATTCCGACGGAGACGGCGGCGACGCTGTCGATCAACGGTGCCGCCTTCTGCCCGATGAACTTCTTCTCGCGCGCCCACTCGACGGCATCCGCCAGAGCGACGTACGCCCCGGTGATCGCGGCGGTCCGGGTTCCGCCGTCGGCCTGGAGGACGTCACAGTCGATGACGATGGTGTTCTCTCCGAGCGCCTTCGTGTCAATGACGGCGCGCAGGCTGCGGCCGATGAGGCGTGAGATCTCATGGGTGCGACCACCGATCCTGCCTTTCACCGACTCCCGGTCCATCCGGCTGTTCGTTGACCGCGGCAGCATCGAGTATTCGGCGGTGACCCAGCCTTTTCCCTTGCCGGCGAGCCAGCGCGGCACGCCGTTGGTGAAGGACGCAGTGCAGAGCACCTTCGTCTTACCGAAGGAGATGAGTGCGGATCCCTCAGCCTGCGCGCTCCAGCCTCGCTCGATCGTCACTTCGCGCAGTTCGCTCGACGTGCGGCCGTCTTTACGGGTGATCTCGGACATGTGTTTCTCCCTGCTGGCGCCGTACGGCTGGTGATCGAAGTGCTAGAGCGTGCGGAATTCTGCGTGCGCGCGGATCGCGGCGAGGTCGATCACGCCGGTCTGCACGAGGTCGACGTGTGAGATCTCACGGCCGATCAGGCGGTGAGCGAGCTTGAGGAAGTCGTCTTCGCTCGCCCCGGTCGCTTCGTAGTGATGTGCGGGCAACTCAGAGCTGGTGCGCTCGAGTCCCTGAGAGACGAGCTCGCGATAGACGTCATTTGCGGTTTCGGTGTCGCTTGAGACCAGGGTCACGTTCGGACCCATGACGTACGAGATGGCGCCTTTGAGGAACGGGTAGTGCGTGCAGCCGAGCACCACGGTGTCGACACCGGCGTCTCGCAGTGGCTGCAGGTAACGCTTCGCCGTGGCGAGCACCTCTGGGCCGGTCGTGATGCCGCTCTCGACGAACTCGACGAATCGCGGGCAGGCCTGGGTGAACAGTTCCAGGTCGGGTGCAGCAGCGAATGCGTCTTCATAGGCCCGGGAGTTGATTGTCCCCTCCGTGCCGATGACCCCGACGCGGGAGTTCCTCGTGCTGCTGACCGCGGTGCGTACGGCGGGCTGAATCACTTCGATGACCGGCACCGAGTAGCGTTCCCGAGCGTCACGAAGCATGGCAGCGGATGCCGTGTTGCACGCGATGACGATCATCTTCACGCCTTGTGCGACGAGATCGTCGAGCACCTCGAGCGCGAACCGGCGGACGTCGGCAATCGGCTTCGGCCCGTACGGGGAATGGGCGGTGTCGCCGATGTACAGGATCTCCTCGTTGGGAAGCTGGTCCTGGATCGCGCGTGCCACCGTGAGCCCGCCGACACCCGAGTCGAAGATCCCGATAGGCGCGTCATTCACGCCCCCAGCCTACCTGTCCGCTCCCGCCGTCGCCGTCGATAAGCTGGCGTGGTGAACCCAACGACGTTCCCGCGGGCCTCGACCGCGCTGCACACCGACCGCTACGAGCTCACGATGGTCGACGCGGCTCTTCAACACGGCACGGCGGACACGGAGTGCATGTTCGAGGTGTTCGCCCGGCGGCTGCCCGGTGCCCGTCGCTACGGGATCGTGGCCGGCACCGGGCGACTGCTCGACCTCATCCGGGACTTCCGCTTCGATGACGCGGAGTTGAGCTGGCTGCGCGAAAACGACGTGGTCACCACCGGGACCCTGGACTGGCTTGCCGACTACCGTTTCTCCGGCAGCATCTGGGGGTACCGGGAGGGCGAAGCGTACTTCCCGAACTCGCCCCTTCTGGTCGTCGAGTCCAGCTTCGCCGAGGGCGTACTCCTGGAAACGCTCGTGCTCAGCGTCCTCAATTACGACAGCGCCATCGCCAACGCCGCCACGCGTATGGTGACCGCCGCCCGCGGACGCCCCATCGCCGAGATGGGCTCGCGCCGAGCCCACGAGCAAAGTGCCGTCGCTGCGGCCCGAGCCGCCTACATCGCCGGCTTCGACGCGACCAGCAACCTGGAGGCCGGCCGCACCTGGGGCATCCCGACGATGGGCACCGCAGCGCATGCGTTCACCCTCCTGCACGACTCCGAGGAGGAGGCGTTCCGGGCGCAGGTCGCAGCGGTCGGCCCGGACACGACCCTGCTCGTCGACACCTTTGACGTGGCAGAGGGAGTGCGCGCCGCCGTCGCCGCGGCAGGCACCGAACTGGGCGCCGTCCGCCTGGACTCAGGAGACCTGCCTACCCTCGTCGTGGAGGTCCGGGAGCTCCTGGACTCGCTCGGCGCGACCGGCACGAAGATCACGGTGACGAACGACCTCGACGAGCACGCGATCGCCGCGCTCTCGGCAGTTCCGGTGGATTCGTACGGGGTCGGAACATCCGTCGTCACCGGTTCAGGCTCCCCCGCCGCGGGCATGGTCTACAAGCTCGTCGCTCGGCGCGACAGCGACGGCGGTTGGATCCCCGTCGCCAAGAAGTCCCCGGAGAAGATCAGTGTCGGCGGCAGGAAGTTCCCGGTGCGCCGGCTGAACTCCGCCGGGATCGCTGTCGAGGAACTGATCTACGTCGGCGACGGGCCCGAGGACAGCAACTCAGGCTCTGACCTCGAGCGCCCGCTGTTCGTTCAGCTGGTCGACGCCGGCACCATCGACGAGCAGTTCACCGGTCCTGCCGGTACGCGTCGCGCGCGGGAGCACCGTGCGAAAATCCTGTCGGAGTTGCCGGCGGATGCGTCACGCCTCGGTCGTGGGGACCCGACGCTGCCGACGACATTCTCGGGCTGAGCGGCTCTACTCGGCCTTCATCTTCTCGTAGATGGCTTTGCAGCTCGGGCAGACGGGGAACTTCTCGGGGTCGCGACCCGGGGTCCACTTCTTGCCGCAGAGCGCGCGAACCGGCTTGCCGCTGAGCGCCGATTCCATGATCTTGTCTTTCTTCACGTAATGCGAGAAGCGTTCGTGGTCGCCGGGCTCAACTCCCTCGTTATTGAGGAGTTCTTCCAACTCACGGTCCAGAACGGAGGTTCCCCCGGCATCCGGTGTCGAACCCGGATCTGCAATGCTCACGTGCACGTTTCTCATGCGTTGATTCTACCCACGCCGGACAGGAGCGGAACGGCTCAGTGGCTCAGGGCGAACTCCATGATCTCTGGACCACGATGGTCGAAGACCCTGCCGCCGCTCCAGACGCCGACCAGGATCGCGAGGGCGCCCGCGCCGAGCCCGGCGACCAGCGAGGTGAGGTGCCAGGACGGGTCGATGACGAGGCCGAGCCAGGCGAAGTACAGCGCCGGCGCGGCGATGAGGAGCGAACCGGCGAGACCGATCGACTGGGAGACGCCGCCGAGGGTGCCCGAGGACTGGGGCTGCTGGAATGGGCTGTCACCGGGGAGCGCGGCTGGGTAGGGCAGTCGAGCGGAGATGTAGCTGGAAAGTCCGACGCCGCCGAGGAAGAGCGCGCTGGACACTCCGAACATCGAGGGCAGCGCCGCCCAGTCACCATAGAACAGGATGCTGACCATCGACCCGATGATGATCAACGGGATGCCGATGAGCAGCACCGGGAACATCCGCCCGATCCGGTCGGAGTAGCCCCTCACTCCTGAGACCACGTGGAGCCAGATCGCCGTCGAGTCGAAGGCCAGGTCGTTGTGCAGCGACCAGCCGAGGAAGAGCGCCATCACCGGCAGCGGAAGCAGCGCGAGCGTCTCCATCGGCACCCCAATGACGAGAAAGGGCAGGATCATCATGAGCGGCACGACGGGGATGATCACGATCGATACGAGGTATCGCGGGTCTCGGCCCCAGTAACTGATGCTTCGAGCCGCGACGACGGCGGCCGGTCGGGCCGGCATCACGTCGAACCACCCCATGCCGCCGTACGTCTTGACGACCGGCTCTCGCTCAGGCGTGACGAGCATATGTGCGACGAGTCGATCCCAGGCGAGCCAGAGCAGAGCGACCGTCGCGGCGGCGACGGCCAGCTTGAGGAGCGCGCCCCCGACGTCACCCATCGCAGCGTCGCCGGGCACCGACCAGACGGCACCGAACGGGGTCCAGCTCACCACGTCAGCCGCGTCGCCGAGCGCGACCAGGCCGTCTCGGGTCCAGTCAACGCTCGAGAGCAGGATGGCGGCGGGAGCGAGGAGCACGAGGACGAGGGTGCCGAAGACGCCGGTCAGTTCCCGGGATCGCCGCGTCGCGAGAAGCAGGGATGCCAAAGCCATCGTCAGTCGTGCGGCGAGCACGCAGGTCGCTACGGCGAGCACAGCCGACAGAACGGCCAGAATCGCGGGGAACAGACCACGCGACCACGTCACCACGGTCAGTGCGCTCAGGATGAGGATCACGAGGGAAGGCACGCTGACAAGGGCGGCAAGAAGAAGACCGGTGGAAAGCCGGCGTGAGGAGAAACCGACGAGGGCGAACCGACGTGGGTCCATGTCGTCGTCCACTCCGAACACCAGGGGAAGCAGCACGTAACCGAGCACGACGAAGGAACCGGCGAGGACGAGCAGGTTGCGTGCGAGTTCGTCCGGAGCAGACCGCAGGGCAATGAGGCCGCTGCCGATGAGCACGATCAGTCCGACGCCGACGGCCGTTGCGAGGACGATTCCGACAAGCTGCCACACACTTCGCCGGAATCCGTTGGCCAGCAACTGCAGCCTTAGTCCGAGAAGCTGTGCAACCATTCCATTCCTTCTGCGGCCTTGCGACCGCCGGCAAGTTCGACGAACCGTTCCTCGAGCGTCCCGCTCCCCCGTACGTCATCGACCGCACCGGCGGCAAGCACCTTGCCGTGGACGATGATCGCGACGTGATCGCAGACCCTCTGGATGAGGTCCATCCCGTGACTCGACAGCACGACGGTGCCCCCGTGAGCCACGTACTTCTGCAGGATCTCGATGACGTTGGCGGCGGAGACCGGGTCCACAGACTCGAACGGCTCATCCAGCACCAGGAGCCGGGGCGAATGGATCATGGCGGCGGCGAGAGCGACCTTTTTCGTCATTCCAGCCGAGTAGTCGGTGACGAGGCGGTTGAGGGCGTCCTCGAGACCGAACGCCCTCGCAAGGTCCTTGGTCCTGGCGCGAACGGTCGCGCCGTCGAGACCACGAAGCACTCCGGAGTAGTAGAGAAGCTGGGCGCCTGTGAGCCGGTCGAACAGGCGCAGGCGGTCGGGCAGCACACCGATCGACCGCTTCGCCACATCCGGTTCTTTCCAAACGTCGACGCCGTGCACGGTGATGTTGCCGGTGTCTGGGCGGAGCAGCCCCGTCACCATCGACAGCGTTGTCGTCTTTCCGGCCCCGTTGGGTCCGACGATCCCGTAGAACGACCCTTCATGCACATCGAGGTCGATGCCATCGACTGCGACGGTGTCGCCGAAACGGCGAGAGAGGCCGGTGATCCGAAGCACGACAGGCGATGTCGCCGGGTCGACCTTCTGGTTCTCACTCGGCGCGACATCAACGGCGCCCCTCGCTTCGCTCTCGTCGAGCAGCTCGGTTACGGATGTGGCATCGACGTCGAGGTCGACGGGCGCATCGGCCCCCACGACGGCACTCTCAGCTGCGGCCGGCTCGTCGACAGGCTCGGCAGTCTCGACGGGCTCCACGGGCTCGACAAGCTCCACGGGCTCGACGGGCACCGGGATGTTCTGAGCCTGAGCTTCGCGCAAGACCGGCCCTGCTTCCTGCTCGGCAGGAACCTCGGCGGCATCCGATTCGATCGCCTGAGGCACGGTAGCTTCGGTGCTTTCCGTCGGTTGGAGACCACCTGCGGCGGATTCGGAGAATGACGCCTGGGCGACCGGGTCCGCGGGCGGATCGACCTGTGCCGGAGCAGCCGGCTCCTCGGCAATGACGGCCGACTCGGCAGGAGAGACCACGTCAGGTTCACCATCGCGCCCGTCCGAAGCTGTGCCGTGCTCGGAGGAACCGAATGCTGACGGACTTGGCAGGAGAACTGCTCGTTCTTCCAACGGATCGGTCCCCGGGTCCGGCGCGTGGCTGGGCGCGGAAGGAGCCGGCGCCTGAGACGCCGCTACGAGGGTGAGGAACGGCCAGCGCCTCGACCAGACAAAGCGCATCGGCTCCTGACCGTCGAGAACCGAGCGCTGCTCAGGTGCCTCCGGCATCGTTTCGAATTGAAGCGCGGCGTCTCCCGGGCTCAGTGACGGCAGCGGCGGCGGGCTGGCGTCTGCGGTCACTGTCGTTGTCTCATCCAGGGTGTTCGCGGCGGCCACCCGGGAAGCGCCGCTTTCACCGGCGGACGACTTCGGTGTTCCAGAAGGCGCTGTGATCGCGTAATCTCCGGACACGTTGGAGGCGAGCGTGAGCGCGGGCTTTTTCGCCGGGCTGCGCTTGACAGGTGCCTTCCGGGGTGCCGGCCGGTCGGACGAGCGCGCCGTCGAGACGGCCGGAACCATCAGGGTGGCGTCGTCGGCCGATTCGGCATCGATGGCGCCGGCTGGCTGCCCATCATCGTTCCGGGCATGAGGGGTGGCATCAGCGAAGACGGCAAGCAGTTCGGCAACCGCGGCCTCCGCGACGGTCGGTGCGTCCGCTGCTTTCTGAGCCGATGAGGCACCAACGGTCTTCTGGTCAGCGGCGTGCGGCGCCAGCGGAGCCGGGGAGACGGCGGGAGCATCGGTGTGGCGCGATCCGGGCGTCTCGAGCGTCGGGGTCTCGGGAGTCGCTGTGTCGGCTGCGGCAGAATCTACTTCCGGTCTGCGCGGCTTCGCCGGTGTGCGCGGCTTGGCCGGTGTGCGCGGCTTGGCCGGTGTGGACGTCGCCGCCGCAGGCTTCGGTGTCGTCGCCTTCGCCGGCGCAGACTTCGCTGTACCGGACTTCGCGGCTGACGACTTCCTGGCGGCCGGTTTGGCAGGGGATGGCTCTGCTGGCGTCGTGTCTGCGGCCGGCCTGACGCCTGACTTACGGACGGCCGGTTTCCGTCCGGAGGACGCGGGAGATGTCCCGGTCTTCGCGTTTGGCGAGGCCGTCTTCGATGCGCCCTCCCGAGCTGAGTCGGTCGACGGTGCGGAGGCATCCATCGACTGCCCGACGGGGAATGCATCCTGCATTCTCGGGTCGGGCTCGTCCTGGGAAGAAACGGGCTCGGGAGTCACTGCTACAACTTACCAACTGACTCCGACCTATTCGAGGCGGGGCGGGACTTCCGGCCCCGAACCTGTCAAAACGCTCAGTGCCGTATTACGATCCCGCAACATAACCGCCCCTGCTCATGTCCCCAATGGGGGTGGCAGGCTAACGTGGACGATGGCATAACGGGGTGTCATTTCATCGACTTACAGGTAAATTCCACACAAACATCGCCGAATACGGCGAACCGGATAGCCTTAACCATCTTGAGGAGAATTCCGTGACGACCCAGGTAGTAATACTCGCAGCCGGTATGGGCAGCCGACTCGGCCGCTCACTTCCGAAGCCGCTCACCGAGCTCGCTGACGGCCGCACCATCATGCAGCAGCAGTTCGACAACATCCACCACGCGTTCGGCAAGAACGTCAAGGTGACCATCGTCGTCGGTTACAAGCTTGAGCACATCATCGAAGCGTTCCCTGAAGCATCCTTCGTCTACAACGAGCAGTACGACCAGACGAACACGTCGAAGAGCCTCATGCGGGCCCTGAGCGCGTCGCAGCCCGGTGGCGTCCTGTGGATGAATGGTGACGTCGTCTTCGACCCCGCCGTCCTCGACCGCGCCGCCGTCATGATGGCCCGCGACCAGTCGTTCGTCACCGTCAACACCTCCAAGGTCTCTGACGAAGAGGTCAAGTACACGACGAGTGCCGAGGGTTACATCAAGGAGCTGTCGAAGACCGTCAAGGGTGGTCTTGGCGAGGCGGTCGGCATCAACTACATCTCTCGCGACGACAAAGCGAACCTTCTCCGCCAGCTGGCCCGGGTCGGCGACCAGGACTACTTCGAACGGGGAATCGAGCTCGCTATCGAGCAGGACGGCCTCCTCGTCGAGCCGGTCGACATCTCAGACCTCTACGCCGTCGAGGTCGACTTCGCCGAGGACCTCGAGCGGGCGAACCTTTTCGTCTGAGAACACTGAAAACATCGACCGGCGCGCCTGCGTGGACCGTGCCGGTCTTTGTTTGCCGCTAGGTTGGTGGCTGTGAGTTCACCCGCCGACGTACGACCGCCGCAGCGCTCATACCTCACTCGTTACCGCCACGCCCTCTGGCTGCTGACCAAGCGCGATCTGCGTGTGCGGTATTCCACGAGTGTGCTCGGCTACGTGTGGTCGATCCTCGATCCACTGGTCATGGCTGGAATCTACTGGTTCGTCTTCGCCGTGGTTTTCGATCGAGGCGGCCGCGTCGGAGAACAGCCGTACATCGTCTTCCTGCTCATCGGTCTTCTGCCGTGGATGTGGTTCAACGGGGCGGTCTCCGACAGCACGCGTGCCTTCCTCCGCGAGGCGAAGCTGGTGCGCTCCACGTCGATCCCACGCACGATCTGGGTCAACCGACTCGTTCTCTCCAAGGGCATCGAGTTTCTCGCTGCCCTCCCCGTCCTCGCTCTTTTCGCGATCGTCGCCGGTGCACCCATCCACTGGGAGGCGCTACTGTTCCCCCTCGCGATCGTTCTCCAGACGGTCCTGACCGTTGGGATCAGCCTGATCGTCGCCCCACTCGTCGTCTTCTTCCGCGACCTGGAGCGGGCCGTTAAGCTGATCCTCCGCTTCCTGTTCTATGCCTCCCCCATCGTCTACGGGCTGAGCGATCTTCCTGCCGAGCTTCAGACCCTTGCCGCGTTCAACCCGCTCGCCGGAGTCTTCTCGCTGTACCGGGCAGCGTTCTTCCCTCAACAGCTCGAATGGTTCGCCATCGCGGTGTCCGCTGTCATGTCCCTGCTCTTTCTCGCGATCGGCCTGTGGGTGTTCAAACGGTCCGAGCGCAACGTGCTGAAGGAACTGTGATGGGCGAACCAGTCATTCGTGTCGACAACGTCGGCATCCGTTTCCGACGCAACCGCGGCGGGCGCCGTAACTTCAAGGACTTGTTCTCCAACCGCGACCGTCGTTCGCGTCCAGGCGAGTTCTGGGCGTTCCGCAACGTGTCATTCGACGTACAGGCCGGCGAAGCGATCGGTGTGGTCGGCCGCAACGGCCAGGGCAAGTCGACTCTGCTCAAACTTGTCGCCGGCGTCGTTCTCACCGACGAGGGGCAGGTCGAGGTCAACGGCGGCGTCGCGCCGCTCATCGAGATCACGGGCGGGTTCGTCAACGACCTCACCGTGCGTGACAACGTGTACCTCACCGCCGGCCTGCACGGAATGACTCGCCCCGAGATCGAGGACCGCTTCGACGAAATCATCGATTTCGCCGAGATCGGCGATTTCATCGATACACCGTACAAACACCTTTCGAGCGGAATGAAGGTGCGGATCGCGTTCAGCGTGATCTCCATGCTCGAAGAACCGATCATCCTCGTGGACGAGGTCCTCGCTGTCGGCGACCGCGGATTCAAGGAGAAGTGCTACCGCCGCATCGAGGAGCTGCTGGCCGGAGGACGCACCCTTTTCTTCGTCTCGCACAACGAGAAGGACCTGCGACGTTTCTGCACCCGCGGTCTGTACCTCGACAAGGGAAAGCTCCAGCTCGACGGCCCCATCGCCGACGTCCTCGACCGATACAACGCCGAATACCACCGCTGAGCACGCAAGGGAAGCCTCCGACCCGCCCTGCGACTTCTCAGCGCCGAAACGTAGACTGGGAGCCGAGAACCGACTCACGGCGCAGGGGGAATTCCATGACCACTTCAGGCGAGAACGTGAGAATTGTGGATGCCACGACGCCGGAATCCGCGCCGGAGCTGTCGCCGCTATGGTTGCGCAGCATCGACCGCGCCCTCTCGGTCCAGCGGCCGGTCGTCGTTGCACACATCCGCGCATTGCGGCGCTCGCACCCGAACGCGACGCCCGAGCAGCTAGTCCGCATTCTTGAGCGCCGGTACCTCACCGCCATCACCACGGGGGGTGCCGCTGTCGGTGCGACCGCCATGGTTCCCGGCTTCGGCACGGCGCTGACCCTGACCCTCGCAGGAGCCGAAACCGTCGGGTTCCTCGAGACGACCGCTTTGTTCGCCCAGTCGGTCGCAGAAGTGCATGGCATCACCGTCGACGACCCGGTGCGTGCACGCGCCCTTGTGATGACCCTCATGCTGGGCAAGTCCGGGCGGGACCTCGTCCACCAGTTCACCGGGCAGGCATTCGGCGGCGGCCCGCCCCGCACGGCGTTCTGGGGTGAGGCGGTCACCCGGAAGGTGCCCCAGGCGATGATGGGGCCCATCGCCGACGCCATCAAGCGGCGGTTTTTGAAGCGATTCGTCCTCAATCAGGGTTCGTCACTTGTGGGCAAGGCGATGCCGTTCGGTATCGGAGCGGCCATCGGCGGCGCCGGCAACAACTTCGCCGGCCGCCAGGTCGTCACCGCGGCGCGGAACGCTTTCGGTCCGGCTCCGCTCTGGCTTCCGCTCGAGCTCGAACCACGCGATCGCGCGGCGCGCCCGACGATCCGTCAGCTCCGCGAGCGGCTGCCGCTCCCCAGGAGGCCGCGGCGGCGCGACGAGGATTCGCCGAAAAACTAGCGAAGTTCGTCGTCGTCCTCGCCGGTTTCGTGCGCTTGGGTCGGGTCGTCTTCTGCCGGCGCCGACGGAACCGAAACCGTCGCAGACGTCGCAGTTGAGGCCAGCTGCGTCGATTCATCGCCAGCGTGGATGGCAGCGTACCGTTCCCACTCCCCCATCAGTTGCTCGACGGCGTCGTGAAATCGCTGGGTCGCCGCGCCGGGGGTCGGGTCTCCGAAGTAGCGCCGCACCCAGGAGTCCAGCCGTCCGACGGTTTCAAGGTCGTGCAGCACCCGGTCGGTCAAGGCGACGATCGAGGACGCCTCCGACGCATCGAGCCACTCACATGCGGACAGGTACCCGTTCGTGTCCACGAGGGCTTCGGGCTCGGCGGGTCGGGTGACCAGGAGCGGTTTCCCACTCGCGAGGCGGTCATAGACCATCGCGGAGATGTCGACAACGGCGACATCCGCCGCCGACAACTGCCAGCCCAACTCGGGGCCGGTGTCGTGCACATGGTGCGCGGCGGGGTCCGCGGAGTTCGCGGCGGCGAGCATCCCGATGATTTCGCGGTTCGCGGAAGCGTAGGCGTGATCGGCGACGCCGCTGCGGGGGTGGGGCCGATAGATCACCCGGTGGGTGCCGGTGGCGCAAAGCGCACGGACGAGGGCGACACCATGTGTGGCGATCGAACCGTATGCTGCGGCGCTGCGATCACCTTCCCAGGTCGGCGCGTAGAGCACGACGGTGCGGTCGTCAGGTGTGTACGGCAGCTCTCCTGAGTAGTGGTCGGCTTGGGGACGGCCGATCCGGATCGCCCTTTTGTCGAAGTCGTAGTCCCAGAGGACCTTTCGGAGGCGGGCGACGGCAGCGTCCCCGGCGACGAAACTGTAGTCGTAAGCCTTGAACTGGTTCGTCGTCATGTACATCTTGTCGCTCTCACCGTGGTTGATGAAAACATGCCAGCGCTGGCCGTACCGGAACATCTGGAAGTTCTTCGTGTTCTGGTTGACGTAGAAGACGATGCGGATGTCCTGCTCGTCCAGGGTGCGTTCGAGCGCCACCACCGTGCGCACGTACGCCACCGGCAGCGGCGACTCCTCGAACAGCCGGATGGCGGCCGTCGCGCCGCGGCTGAGCACCACAACGGGCCAGGTACGGCCGAGCTCTTGCAGCGGCTTGTACCACTGCCGGATCTGGTACATGTTGACTTCGCTGTCGGCGAAGTAGACGGCGATCTTGTACTTGTTGGACTCCAGCGGAGGAAGCTGGGAGAGCCGTTGCGAGAGTGCGGCGCGTGCGCGGCGGTTCGCCAGGAGGTCTCGCCCGATTCGTACTGCTTTTCGCGCGTCCCTCAATATACCCATGGGTACAAGCGTAACCACCTAGATCACCGGCGGTCGGCCAGCGCGGGTCATCCGCCATACCGTCGACCACCGAATGGGGCGCCGCTCCCCCGGGTCTGTGCGCCAACCTTCGCGCCAGCCGCCGAACCAGGCACGGAGGGCGGCCCTCTGCCGCCACCACCGCAGGACATGGACGCCGGTCCAGGCACCGACGTACAGCGGAATCAGCGGCAGGGGAAGGTTGCGGCGCGCCAGCCACACCCGGTTCCGAGCGTTGAGACGGTAATACTCCGGGTGTCGTGTCTGCACGACCACAGGATGGTGGGCCTCGAGATCGCCGGCGTACCAGGCGCGCTTGCCCTGATCCCAGACACGCCACGCCAGCTCGATGCCCTCGTGTGCGTAGAAGAACGGTGATGCCCAGCCACCTGTCGCGTCGAAGACACGCCGTGGCAGGAACACGGCCGCCTCGAGGCACGAGAAGACGTTTCCTGGGTTCCGCGCGTCACCTTTGCGGATGCGCGGTATCCACCGCCGGGGCGCCGGTTCCCCGGTCGGGTCGGTCAGCCGGGGCTGCACCAGTCCGATGCCGGGGTCTGTGGTGACGAGAGCGACGCAGGACGCGAGAAATCCGGCATCCGGGAGAAACGCGTCGTCGTCGAGGAAGAAGAGGTACTCGCCGGAGACCTGCTCGGCTCCGCGATTGCGGCCGGCGGGGATGCCGATGTTTTCGTCGAGCGCGAGACCGCGCACGCCATCAGGCAGCCCGTCGGGCTGCCATCCGTTTCCGACGACGACGATGTCCAGATCGACACCCGTCTGAGCCAGCACGCTCCGGATGCCGCGGGCCAGGTCGTCGGGGCGCGTCCCCTGGGTGAGGATCACGACCCCGACACGGGGAGTCGACTCAGGCACGGACGCGTTTCGACGACATGATGGCCACGAAATGCCCGAACAGGGTCACTGTGCCGAGGACGAGGAGAAGAACGAGCACGGCGCGCATGGCAAACAGCTCGCCGACGAACAGTCCGATGACAGATGCGACGACGATCACCATGGTCAGCTCGACCGAGTGGAAGATCCGGTGGAAAGGCAGGAACTTCGCCACGCGCCGAGCCGCTGCGAGCAGCCCCCCGCTCGGGGCGGATTCCCCCTCGGTATAGGTGAGCTTCGGCGCGCCGTAGTTGGCGCGGGCTACCCGCACCATGTCGTTGAGAGCCTTGTTCAGGACGATGACGAGCGCCAGGAGAGCGCCGAGGGTCGTGTACAGGTAATCGGCTGGGGCCTCGAACGGATAGCCGGCCGCACGGATGGCGAGCGCAAGCGGAATGAGGGATTCGGTCGAATAATGGCCAACCGCATCGAGGAAAGCACCAGCCGGCGAGGAGGTGCGGCGCCACCGGGCGACTTCACCATCGCAGCAATCGACCAGCATCTGCATCTGGCCGAGAAGCAGCCCGAGCAGCGCACCCCAGATACCGGGGATGAGGAGCGCACCCGCGATGGACCAGCCGGTGAGGATCATCAGGCCGGTGACGCCGTTGGCGGAGATGCGGGTGCGCAGCAACAGCCAGGTCAGGTAGGGGGAGATGTTTCGCAGGTACAGCGATGCCGTCCAGTGCTCAGCATTGCGGCGCCCCCGCACTTCGGGCGGTTGGGCGATCTCTCTCAGTTCCGCGATCGAGCGGGGTTTGAGCGGGTGCTCAATCGACGCGTCCGACACTCGCGCCTCCGGTTCTCTCGTTTTTCAGCGCTGAGATGTTGCTCGCCAGCGACAGGAAGCCGAGCACGAATCCGACTCCCCAGCAGAAATGGATACACGGCAAGACTACGAGAAACCAGACCTGGGAACGGATGCCGTCCCGCCGGGCGACGACAACGGTCGCGAGCACCACGAGGAGCAGATACAGCGCGGGAGCGAACCAGCCCAGGAGAAGGGGTGCGTTTGTCCCCGTGGCCGCCTGCAGCACGCCGACGATCCCGAGGAGCACTCCGACCCCGACGCCGAGAACCATCACCGGCGGCGCGAAGTACCGGAGGGTGTTCGCGCTCGGGAATCGCCGGGTCAGTTCGCCGCGCCACAATCCCGTTGAGAAGAATTGCCGTGCCAATGCGGACAGGCTGGGCCTCGGCCGGTAGGTCACCTTCAGTTCGGGGGTGAACCACACGATGCCGCCGGCAGCGCGAATGCGCCGGTTGAGTTCCCAGTCCTGCCCCCGTTTGATGCGTTCGTCGAACATGCCGACGCGTTCAAGCGGTTCGCGGCGGAAGACGCCGAGGTAGACGGTGTCCGCCGGGCCTTCTGCCCCGCCGACATGGTGGGGGGTACCGCCGAGCCCCACCCGGCTGCCATAGGCACGGGCCACCGCCCGCTCGAACGGGGTGTTCCCCTGGGCGTCCATGATTCCACCGACGTTGTCGGCACCGGTGCGCACAATCGTTTCAACGGCGATGCGTGCGTAGTCGCGCGGCAGCACCGAGTGTGCGTCCACGCGGATGACGACGGGATGACGGGTGGCAGCAATCGCAATGTTGAGCCCGGCAGGCGTCGAGCCCACCGGGTTGGAAAGCACGCGGATGCGAGGGTCCGCCCGGGAGAGTTCGTCGACGAGCTCGTTGGTGCCGTCGATGGAGGGGCCGACCGCGATGGCGACTTCGAACGGGCCCGCGTAGTCCTGGTTGAGCAGGCTGTCCACGGCCGCCCGCACGTGGGTCACGTCGTTGAGAACCGGCATGACGTAGGAGACTCCGACGAGTTCGGCGCTGGCGCCAGTCGATGTGCTCTCGGCCATGGTCTCCACTCGATGAATTGATCGGTTGAGCCTATCAGTGGGTCTCAACGAGCTCCTGTCTCGACGCCGAAACGCCCGCGAGCGGAAGCTCGCGGGGGTTTGGTCGGTTCCGCTGACCGGTCAGAGCACGAGCTCCCCCAGCGTGACCTCGACGGTCTTCGTTTCGTCGCCCCTGACGTAGATCACCTCGGCGGTCGCTCCGGCTGCGAGCCCACGCACCTGCGCGGTGAGGTCGGTCGCGTTCGTGATCGGTTTGCCGTCGAAACTGGTGATGATGTCGCCTGCGGCGAGTCCAGCGTCTGCGGCCGCCCCACCGGAGCTGACGTTGCTGATCAGCGCACCGACGACCGGGCTGTCCGCCGACTTGGCGGCGTCGCCGACGCTCGCGCCGAGAAGACCATGGGTTGCTTTACCGGTCTCGATGATCTCGTCGGCGACCCGCTTGGCGATGTTCGCGGTGATGGCGAAGCCCACTCCGATGTTGCCGCTCTGGTCGCCGGCCTGCGAGCTCCCGGCACTCGCGATGGCAACGTTGACGCCGATGAGCTTTCCGTCGCTGTCCACGAGGGCACCGCCGGAGTTGCCGGGGTTGATGGCGGCATCCGTCTGGATCACGGACAAGGAGATCGACGACTGGGCCTGAGCCTGGTCCTGCCCGGGGAAGTTGAAGAAGGGATCTTCGGATCCGTCTTCTTCCTCTGTGGTGTCATCGGGCACCGCGGACGAGGCGACCGTGATGCTCCGGTTCAGCGCGCTGACGATTCCGTCCGTGACCGTACCGGCGAGGCCAAGGGGCGCTCCGATCGCAACGGCCACGTCGCCGACGTTGAGCTTGTCGGAGTCGGCGAACGCCATCGGCGTCATTCCGCTGGCGCCGTCGAGCTTGATCACGGCGAGGTCGTAGATCGGGTCTGTGCCGACCACGGTGGCTGAATATAGTTTCCCGCTGTTGTCGGTGACCTGGATCTGCGCGTCTGAGAGCTGGCCGTCGAGTGTGACGACGTGGTTGTTGGTCAGGACGTAACCGTCTTTGCTGAGCACTATGCCGGAGCCACTTCCGCCACTGTCTGAACTCTGAACGGCGAGGGTGACGACGCTGGGCGAAGCGGTTGCCGCTATCGCCGTCGCCCGGGTCACGTCCGATGTGTCGTTGATGGTGATGTTCTGGGGTCCTGTGGCACCCGTGCTCAGAGTGGTCCCGTCATTCTCCATGAGCAGAGCGGCGGTGCCGGCTCCCGTGGCGCCGCCGACAAGTGCGCCGATGGCGAGACCGGCGATCAGCAGTCCGACGGTGGAGCGGCGCTTGCCCTTCCCGGCTGGACCGGCGCCGCCTGCGGCGCTGTGGCTGGGTGTGCCGAAGGAGGAGGCGTACGGGTGAGTGTTCTGGGCGTTCTCGGGGTTGTGATGACCGGCGAACTGCTGGTGTGTCCCGGCGAACGCGGGGTACGCCTCGGTCGGCCGGTCGGTCGGGTGCGCTCCGACTCCGAAGGCCGCCCCTGGTGCCTGCGGGTAGGCATCCGTCGCTGCGGTGTCGGCGTGCTGCGGCGGCGCGTACTCGGGGAAGTACGTCGGCGCAGGCGGAATGTTCTCGTTGGGGGCAGGAGTGTGCCAGGAGCTGGACGCCGCATCAGGATCGGGGTGCGTTCCAGCGGCGTCGTGTGGGTCCCGAGCGTCGTTCGAGTCCTGAGGGTGTTCGTTCATGTGATGCTCCTTCCAAGCACAGCCAGCTTCCACCGTGGAGCTGTGCGTTCACTATGCGCACTCTGTGAGCGAACTTGGCCTCAGCCGTGACGTTGCTGCCGCATGGTTTCGATCCTTCTCAGCGTACGACCTGCACCCGAGACCGGAAAGCGGCGGACTACCTTTGGTAGTCAGGTTGACACTGCGGCGGCGACGCCCGAGGCGAAAGGACGCGCGAATGGGCGAGCACGGAGGCTGGCAACGGACGGCGGCTGGGGCGGGACTCCTCTCAGCGGATGGCTCGATCGCCGCCACAATCTTCGCCGAGATGAGTGCGCTTGCGACTCGGACAGGCGCAATCAACCTGGGCCAGGGATTTCCCGACGAGGACGGCCCAGTAGAGGTTCTCGAGGCCGCGAGGGAAGCCATCAGTGATGGAGCGAACCAGTACCCGCCCGGTCGGGGAATCCCGGACCTGCGGCTCGCCGTGGCGGAACACCAGAAACGGTTCTATGACCTCGCCGTCGATCCGGACACGGAAGTCCTGGTCACGGCAGGCGCGACAGAGGGGCTTGCGGCTGCCATCCTTGCGCTGGTGGACGGCGGCGACGAGGTGCTCACCTTCGAACCGTTCTACGACGCGTACGGGGGTCTGATCGCCCTGGCCGGCGCCGAGCACAGAACCGTGCAACTCCGCTGGCCGGATTTCCAGCCCGACCATGACGAGTTGCGTCGTGCCGTCACCGACAACACCCGGATCATCCTTGTGAACAACCCGCACAACCCGACGGGGGCTGTCTTCGACCGCGCCACGCTCGAGCTCGTCGTCGAACTCGCCCACCGCAACGACGCCATCATTGTCACTGACGAGGTGTACGAGCACCTTGTCTTCGATTCGACACACATCCCGGTGGCATCGCTGCCTGGGGCATGGGAACGGACCCTCACGCTCTCCTCGGGCGGGAAGACGTTCAGCACAACCGGTTGGAAGGTCGGCTGGGCCACGGGTCCCGCGGCACTCGTGACGGCGGTCACCACGGTCAAACAGTTCCTCACCTATGTCAACGGAGCGCCGTTCCAGCCCGCGATGGCCACAGGACTCCGTCTGCCTGACCGCTTCTTCCGAAATGCCGCAGCTGAGATGCAGGCCAAACGGGACATCCTCGCGGAAGGACTTCGCGCCGCCGGTTTCCCCCTGTCGCTCCCCCAGGCCGGCTATTTCATCGTCGCGGATGCCTCGGCTCTCGGCATCGAGGACGCCGCGGACTTCTGTCGCCGGCTTCCGTCGCTCGCCGGAGTCGTCGGCATCCCGATCACGGCGTTCGTGCACGCCGACCGACGCCCGGACTACCGGTCGCTCGTGCGCTTCGCCTTCTGCAAGAAACGGGCGGTGTTGCAGGAGGCTGCCACCCGACTGGCCGTCCTCGGCCGCTGATGGGTCAGTCCGTCGGCTCGTTCCGCGGCACGACGGCGTAGCGGCGAAGCCGCAATGCGGGGTTGGCGGCGCGAACCGCCGCGATCGTCGATGCGGACGCGAAGCCCACCGCCACGTCCGTCTCGGTACCGATTCCGGCGAGCTGTGTGCCGGAGGGATCGATCAGCATGCTGTTTCCGACGCCGACAGGAGGAGTGTGGTCCGCCGCCGCCACGTAGATGGTGTTCTCGATGGCGCGGGCCGTCACCAGGGTTCGCCAGTGGTGCTCCTTGAGCGGCCCCCGCACCCATTCGGCCGGCACGAGAACGACGTCGGCTCCGGCGTCGACGATGCGCCTGGTCACCTCAGGAAACCGGATGTCGTAACAGGTTTGAATCCCGAACCGCAGGCCGCCGACATCGAACAGCTCTGGTTCGTCGAGTGCTCCAGGGACCACCCAGTTGCTTTCCGTCTGCCCGAAGGCATCGTACAGGTGCTGTTTGCGGTATCGCGCCACAAGTTCTGCCTGGGGTGACAGCACAACGATCGTGTTGGCGAACTTCGACGGATCGCTGGTGCGCTCGACGAGTCCTGCTGCGATGTGGATGCCGAGTTCCTGAGCCACCCCGGCAAGGTACTGAACAAAGGCACCGTCGAGTGGTTCGGCATGGGCGACGAGGTCCTGTCCGATCGGGTCGCTGAAGTAACTCGAGTATTCAGGGAACACAACGACGGATGCTCCACGCTCCACGGCCAGCTCTGCGAGAACCCGAATCGCGAAGAGATTCGCCTCGGTATCAGCCTCCGGTGCGAACTGGGCGACGGCCACTCCGACGGGCGCATGTTCGGTCATGGCACCAGCTTAGGCACCCGACTCCAAAAATCGTCGGCTCGGCATGGCACGGCAGTGGCCGGAAGTCGTGCAGAATGAATGCATGGGATACCTGGTCTATGGCGATGGCTCCGAATATGAAATTGACGACCGGGCCCTCGCGCACCTCAAAATCGTAATCGGCTCGAAGCTGAGGCGACAGGAGGGTTTCTTCGTCAGCTGGGAACACACTCCAGAAGAAGGCTCCGGCCGCGTCTCGGTGTGGGTGTCTCCTTCGATTCCCATCCAGTTCCGTTTCGTCGGGAGCAAGACTCCTGAACTGAACCGGCAATGGCTCGAGGTGCTCGCTGACTCCTCCTTCGGTCCTCGGGGTCTGCACCTGCTGAGCGAGGCAGAGGCGACCAACCAGGCTGCTGCCCGCAAGGCCTGACACCAACACAACGCCCTTGCCGGCCTTGGAAATACCTGTGCGTTTGCATGAATCCCGCACACGGCTACCCGTCGCCAAACGCGAGCTTTTGTCAGTATGTTGCGTCCCGCCCCCTTTTCGGGTGCCTTAATGTTCACGAAACGCGCACAAACGCTGGCATTTTGCGCCTGGAGGCGTTACCAATTCGTTAACTGAGGTGGTTTTCGAGGTGAAAAATCGCCGGAATTCCCGTAGTGTCTAGGTAGTCCCAATGGCTCGTACCGAGCCGAAGGACTCTGCGTGGGGTGCCCCTTCTCGTCTACTCACGCGGTCGCTCCCGATTCTTGCTGCAGACGAGGCAGCGTCATTTCGCATGTCGCTTTGGGGTGTCGGAGAACCTATCTTGGCGAATGCTGGTGGCCCCCTGTCTGAGAACGGCTCGTTGACCCGTCGCGACCGACAGCGAAGCATCCGGGAGACGACCCTCAAGGCGAACGCCCTTCCCAGCCGTCGGAGCCTGCGTGAACGTGCCGCGGCCGAAGCAGCGGCGCAGCACACCGCGCCGCTTCAGGATGAGGTTGTAGCGCCCATTGCGGTCGAGCCGACACCCCTGCGCCGCCGCCGTGATGCCCGCGCCGCGGTGAAGGCCGAACGCCCGACCAGTCCAGAGGACGTGCCGATCGTCGAAGAGGCGATCCCGACACCGGTGTGGGCAGACCCGACTGCAGGCAACTCCGAAACGGATGCCGTTTCCTCTCCCGAGTCCGCGAACGACGACACCGCCATCGACGCGCCCGTGCCCGCCGAAACCTTCGTACAGCTGCCCTCCACCGCTGACTCCTCCTCGATCGCCGCGGCCTTCATCGCGCCGCCGAGCGCATTCCACAGGCCCCGATTCGCGTCGACCGAGAATTCGGCACCGGTTCCCGCGCCCCGGGCCAGCATGCACGCGACAGCACCGCGGACCACTCGGTGGCGCTCGCTTCGCTCCCCCGGGATCATCGCGCTTGCCGTTCCGGCGCTGCTCGGTACCGTGGCACTCCCCGCTTATGCCTTCTCCCCCGGGGACGGCACCGCAACGTCGATCACCGACGCTAACGCCGCACTCCGAGATGACACCCTCGCAACCCAGTCCCTGACGGTGAGCGAGAACGTCACCCTCGCGCAGGTCGAGCGCGACGGCTACACGGCGACCACCCCCGAGGAGCTCGAGCAGACGTACGCTGCCGCCGGGTACATCTACGACAGCGCTTCCGCACTCGCCGGCTACCTAGCGCCATCCACGAGCGGCTGGTGGCGTCCACTGCCCAGTGAGATCACGTCGAAGTACGGTCCCCGCGGCCTCATCTGCAACGCAGCCGGATGCTCGAGCTCCTTCCACGAGGGCATCGACTTCGGCAGCGCCTGCGGTACCCCGATCAAAGCCGCCGCAGCGGGCACCGTCAGCTTCACCGGGAACGCCGGGGCCTTCGGCAACCGGGTCATCATCGACCACGGCAATGGCCTGCAGACGATCTACGGCCACCTGCTCGGTGGCTCATACAGTGTCTCCGTCGGAGACATGGTCGAAGGTGGAACAATCATCGCCGAAGTCGGTGCCACCGGCGTCGTCAGCGGCTGCCACCTGGACCTCAAGGTCTCGGTCGACGGGGAACACACCAACCCCGCACCGTTCCTGCGCGAACGCGGCGTCACCGTCTAATTTTCGGTATGCCGGTCGACCGAGTTCGACTGTCCCTCACGTTTTGCTTGCGCTTCTTCTGTGAACCGGCAAAGATCGGCACTACCCGTCACTCACGACGGGTAGATTGAGCGATCCGCCCGCACGGTCGCTTATCGGCCGATGAAAGCAGTGGCAATGGGCACTCTGACCTACGACGGCGTCGTCGTCGAGTTCGACGATCGGCTGCTCGCGCACCTCCAGATCGTCATCGTTCAGAAGCTGCGCTGCGGCGAGAGCTTCCTGCTTTCGTGGAAGGATGCGGTCAGCATCGGCAACGGGCGGAGCTCGGTCTGGCTGCATCCGTCGATCCCGCTGTACTTCAAGTTCTGGGGCAGCCGTCCACCGACGATCAACCGTCAGTGGATCGCGGAACTCACAGCCTCGGCGAACAGCGCCCACGGACTCGTTGTCTTCGGCGAGGACGGTTCACACCAGCCCACGGCTGGCCGCGGGGGTGAGCCGAATCTGCCACACGGGACCGGCAGCCCCGACGAGAAACCGCCCGCCGACTCCCGACCGCCGGAACAACACGGCCCGTGAGAGATTGGCTGGGAAGTCAAGCCCTTGTCGGCCACTGGCAAATCCCGTTTGCTGTAAGTGATCATTCACTGAATCACCGGTCACCGATGACTGCGCTGGTGAAAGATCCCAACCCCTGGAGCGATGAATGACGATCGAAGCTGTCCACGCGACTTCGCGCACCGAAAAGCCTGAGACTACCGTGTGGGTACCCGTCGCGACCGGCCTGTGGGCCGGGAATACGGCAGGCAACTTCATCGGACTCATCGAGAAGGTCTCCACTCACGGCTACACAGCCCGGAACGGTCGAAGCGAACCCGTTGGCTTGTTCAGCAGCCTGGCGGAAGCGAAGCGGGCGGTCGAGCGCTCGTAACGAGTCGCTGAGCCCCGGTGTGACGTCGCTGACGAGCGAGCGAACTCGACGAGGGCCGGACAAGGAAAAAGGCCCGGAATCTTGACGATTCCGGGCCTTCTTTGTTGCGGGGGCAGGATTTGAACCTACGACCTCTGGGTTATGAGCCCGGCGGAGGGGTGTCGCGGATTGTTTCAGCTTGTGTGCGAAACCAGGCAATATCGCCACAAGGCGGAGATTAAGTGAGCTGCTCGTTTCATGTTGTTTCGAGCTGTGCGCGCCGCTTTGTAGTCAAAGCTGTAGTCAGGGCTACACCGCTATCCCTGTCCTTGCACGCTCTAACTGTTGGTGCCCGCGAGAAGTTGGCGTGCTGCGTCACACCCTTCATCAAGCCGGGTGGAACGTATCGGTTTACCCGGCGTTGATTGTCCATTCGTAGCCTGGGTCGGAGGGTCCACCGGGGTTGTAGATGAGCGAACCAGCTG
>NZ_JBKJWH010000137.1:0-3123 GCF_046716805.1 Mycetocola sp.
GACACTGGGAAGGCGACCTGATCACCGGCGCCGGGAACGCCTCAGCGATCGGCACCCTGGTCGAACGAACAACCGGGTTCGTGATGCTGCTGCACCTCCCCGAGCGACACGGCGCCGTCGAGGTTCGGGATCAGATGATCACCGCGATCGGCAAGATGCCCGCCCAGATCCGAAAAACCGTCACCTGGGATCAGGGCATCGAGATGGCCAAACACAAAGAGATCACCATCGCGACCGGTGTCGATATCTACTTCTGCGACCCGCACTCGCCCTGGCAGCGCGGCTCGAACGAGAACACCAACGGGCTGCTGCGCCAGTATTTCCCGAAGGGCACCGACCTCTCCGGTTACCACCCCGAGTATCTCGAGTTCGTCGCCGACAAACTCAACGACCGGCCCCGCAAACGCCTCGACGCAGCCACCCCACGAGAAGCCCTCCAGCAGCTACTCTCGGAACCACCACAAGGCTGTGTTGCATCGACCACTTGAATCCACCCCCGGCGCGCCGCGTGTTTCCGTCCGGACCGAGTGACTTCGCGGGAGCGGGGGAGCGTCGGGCGCGACGGTGCTGTGTCCGGGCGCTGGCCTGCGGCTCGCCCGTCGCCGCGAGCCGATCTGGCTCGCGTGTCGGTGAAGCGGAACCAGAACACCCGTTCCGGACCGGCACATGCGGTGCGCCGGGTGTTTTTGTCCGCAGCGGGTGAATTCGCGCGGTTACAGGCGCCCGGCCGCCTTGAGGGCGAGGTACCGGTCCGCGAGGGCCGGCGGCAGGTCGGCTGGCGACGCGGTGACGACCTCGGCACCCAACTGCCGGATGGCTCCCGAGACCCGGGCGATGTCGAGCAACGAACGCTCAGCTGCGGCAGCCAGGTACACCTCGTCCCGGTTGCCGCGTTGCCGGCTCGCCGCGAGGGTCGCCGGGTCGGTGACGGATGCGACGACCACGGTGTGCCGCTTCGTCAGCTGGGGGAGCATCGACAGTAGCGCGGTCGACGCGCCGGGCGCATCGATCGAGGTGAGGAGAACGACGAGGGAACGCTGGCTGGTGACACCGCGCACGAGCGCGGGTACCGCCGTCCAGTCCATCTCCAGGAGCTCAGGCTCGACGGAGGCCAGGGCATCGACCATCTTCGCCATCAGGTCAGCGCCCGTCGCCCCCTGCACCCGGGCGCGCATCCGCCGGTCATAGGCGAGGAGGTCGACGCGGTCGCCGGCACGCGTGGCCAGCGCGGCGAGGAGCAGGGACGCTTCAAACGCGGTGTCGAGCCTGGGCTCATCGGCGATCCTCGCGGCCGAGGTCCTGGCGGTGTCGAGAACGAGAACGACGCGGCGGTCACGCTCGGGCCGCCACGTTCGCACGACCACATCGCGGCGCCGCGCGGTGGCTCTCCAGTCGATCGACCTGACGTCATCGCCGCGGACGTACTCGCGCAGGGAATCGAATTCGGTGCCCTGGCCGCGCACCATCACGCTCGTCGCCCCGTCCAGTTCGCGGAGCCGGGCCAGGCGGGACGGCAAGTGCTTGCGGGCGTGAAAAGGAGGAAGCACCCGGATGCGGCCGGGGCTTTTCAGGGTGGCCTGCCTGGCCCACAACCCCAGGGGGCCGAACGAGCGCACGGTGACGAGCTCGACGCGTCGTTCCCCTCGCCGGAACGGGGTGAGCGGAACGGTGATGAGCCGGCGCTCACCGGCGGGGATGGTGACCCGGGTGCGTGTCACCGACGCGCCGGCTGACGGCTGCCAGGCGTCACGGACCACGCCGCGGAGGGTGCGCCTGCCGGGGTTCGCCAGGTAAAGCTCGCTTGCGACCGTCTCACCGAGCCGGGTTCGCGCCGGCAGCGATCTCGACGGCACCAGGACACGGGGAGACGCCGCCAGCACGATGTCGAGGATCCCGAACGCGATCGCGAAGAGCAGCCAGCAGCCCAGCACGAGGCCGGGCTCGCCGGTGGCCGTACCGATGACGATCACCGGCACAATGCCGAACGCGACCAGCGCGACGAATCTCCCCGAAACCGTCATCTAGATCGGCACCTGCACCTGCTGCATGATCGAGCGCAGAATGGCGTCTGAGGCAACACCCTCGAGTTCCGCCTCCGGACGCAACACCAGCCGGTGCCGCCAGACCGGGAGCAGCATCGCCTGCACATGGTCGGGGGTGACCCAGGCGTAGCCGCTGAGCCACGCCCACGCCTTCGCGGCGGACAGGAGGGCTGTGGTGCCGCGGGGGCTGACGCCCATCCGCACAGACGGGCTGCGCCTCGTCGCCCGAGCGAGATCGACGATGTAACTGAGGACGTCCGGGCTGACGCCGGTGCCGGCCGCGGCGACCTGCGCCTCGGCCAGGTCCGCCGCGCCGAGCACGGCGGTGACCCCGGCGCCGGCGAGGTCGCGGGGGTTGAAGCCGGCGGAGTGCCGGCGCAACACCTCGACCTCGATGTCCCGCTCCGGGATGTCGAGGACGAGTTTGAGCAGGAACCGGTCCAGCTGGGCCTCCGGCAGCGTGTAGGTGCCTTCGTACTCGATCGGGTTCATGGTCGCTGCCACGACGAAAGGCTCAGGCAGCGGCTGGGTGACGCCGTCCGTGGAGACCTGGCGTTCCTCCATCGCTTCGAGCAACGATGACTGGGTCTTCGGCGGGGTCCGGTTGATCTCATCCGCCAGCAGGATGTTCGTGAAGACCGGGCCACGTCGGAACTCGAACTCGCCGGTTTTCGCGTCGTAGACGAGAGAACCGGTCACATCACCCGGCATGAGGTCAGGTGTGAATTGCACCCGCTTGGTGTCGAGGTCGAGAGCCTGGCTGAGTGTGCGCACCAGAAGCGTCTTCGCAACGCCCGGGACGCCTTCGAGCAGCACATGTCCCTTGGCGAGGAGTGCGACGATCAGCCCGGTCACCGCGGGTTCCTGGCCGACGACGGCTTTGCCGACCTCTCGCCGTACCTGCACCAGCTTCGCCCGCAGTTCCGCGTTCCGCGGGGATTCGACCTGGGCCGGATCGCTCCGCGCCGAGGGTCCGTCCTGCCGCCCCTGCGCTGACGGTCGGGACGCCGGAGTGCTCTGCGGTGCACCCTCTCCCTGCGAATAGCCCTGCGGATAGCCCTGCGCTTGCTGGGCGCTCTGC
>NZ_JBKJWH010000138.1:0-11272 GCF_046716805.1 Mycetocola sp.
TCAGATCAAGCTGCGGAGAAGTTCTTCGGCGCTGACGCCTTCCTGCCTCGCCCGCTCGTACAGGCGAATATGCTCATCGTCGGTAAGCCACAGTGTGACTTCGTGCAGATCAGGGTCGTCGAGGGAGAACAGGGTCGGTTCGCTGTCCGTCCCGACGGCGTCGTCGAGGACGTCGACCGGTGCCGGCGTACGGTCGGCGACCCGCGCGAGCGGAACGGATGCTGTCGCTGCGGCGCCGCGCGCGGCATCCGCTTCGTCGTTCTCGCGTGGCCAGCCCGGCCCGTGCGGGATCGGCCGGCCGGCCTGGAACGCCTCGGAGACGGCGCGCGCCCGGGCATCGGCCGCCTCGTTCATCGGGTGGCCGGCGTGGCCGCGCACCCATTCGAACGTGTAGCGACGGCCGGACATGGCCTCGTCGAGTTCCTTGATGATCTCAAGATTCATCACGGGTTTGCCGTCGCCCTTGCGCCAGCCCTTCGCCTTCCAGCCGCGCATCCACTTGGTGACGGTATTGATCACGTACTGGCTGTCGCAGAGAATGAGCAGGTCGTCGTCGAGGTGCGCGGTGGCGCGGAACAGCTCGAGCACCGCTTTGAGCTCACCCTGGTTGTTGGTGGCGTGCTTCCAGCCGCCGGCCTCCCAGTGGGCGTCGTCGACGTACCAGGCCCATCCGGCGGGGCCGGGGTTGCCGAGGGCTGAGCCGTCTGCGGCAGCGGTGATCGTCATGAATGCAATCGTATCGGGGGCATCCGCACGCGAGATCGCAGTTACGCACCCATAGCGGGCGGATCGCCGCGTTTTGAGTGCGCAATTGTCATGTCGCCGATCCGCTCCGCCCGGATAAGGGCGGAGCGGATCGTGCGGATGCGACCCGTTGCTCCGTTCCGCATGTGCTCGCGGTGCACGCGGATGGTTCTCCAGCCGTCGGCCATCAGCAGGTCGAGCCGATCGACATCGTGGTGGCCCTGCTGCTCGGTCGCGAAATGATGGGCGCCGTCGTATTCGATGAGGATGCGCCACTTCGGGTAGACGAGGTCCCCCAGCGCGAGAAAAAGGCCGCGCCGATCGCGGATCTCGTAGTTCACCATGGGTTCGGGGAGTCCGGCATCAACGATGAGCAGTCGCAGCCGTGACTCCTGACGGGAGTCCGTGCCGGGTCTCACCCGGTCGATCGCCGCACGGAGGGCGCGGCAACCGCGTCGCCCCGCCGAGCGGGTCACGGCGTCCGACAGCTGCACCATGGTCGCGAGTGGTCGAACCCGTCGTACCAGCCCGTCGCCCATCTCCACGAGTTCGGCAACGGTGAGGACGGATGCCAGGGCGCACCACGTGTCGACGGCGGATGCCACGGGAATTCCTCCGAGCATGATCACGTGAACGGAGCCGGGGTCGGCGTGATGGCCCTGGATCCCACGAGCACGCGGCGCTGCCACCGGGAGGAAGGCGGTGACGTGCACGGTTGCCTCCGCTTCGAGCCGCCGCGGCAGATAGAGGCCGTGGAGGCGAGCCGCGGTGGTGTGGGAGAAGAACTGTCCTGCGTGCAGACCGCGGGCAACAGCAGCCACGGCGTCGACGTCCTGGCCGACTGCGCTGTAGACACCACGCGCGACGCGGACGAGGTCTCTCCCGCGCAGCCGGCCGCGACTCAGGCCCGCTGCTTCAGCATCGCGTGCGGTGAACGCGGAGGACGCAAGGTGAGGTGGAAGCGGAACGCGGCGTGGCATCCCGAGAGTGTGCCGTATCGCTGCGTGCTCTGCGCCCGCTCTCCACAGCCCGGGAGCGAAATGGCAGTTACGCACCCAAACGGAGCTAATGGCTCGGTTTTGGGTGCGCAACTGCCATCTCGGCGAAGCGGCTTACGCGAACGCGGCCGGCAGGGTCGCCTGGTGCGTCGCGCGGAGCTCGTCGAGCGTCGCCGTGAACAGGTCCTGGATCTCGAGAGCGGGATTCGCCTTGTCGGTGACGCCGATGCGGAGCACCGGGTAGTCGCGACCCTCGCAGAGGCCGCGGAACTTGACGTCATCCTCGCGGGGCACCGAAACGATCACGCGACCGGTCGACTCGGAGAACAGGGCAGTCGCGACATCCACGCCGTCACGCTCGAGGATCTCGCCGAGCCACACGCGGGCGCCGACGCCGAAGCGCATCACGCTCTCGGCGAGGGCCTGGGCGAGGCCACCGTCGGAGAGGTCGTGCGCCGAGGCGATGATGGATGACTGCGAGCCGGCGTGCAGCAGTGCTGCAAGGTCCTTCTCACGGTCGAAGTCGACGGCGGGCGGGAGTCCGCCGAGGTGGTCGTGGATGGTGCCGGCCCACGCGGAACCGGAGAGTTCCTCGCGAGTGATACCGAGGAGGTAGATGTTGTCGCCCTCGTCCTGCCATCCGCTCGGCACCCGCCGGGCGACGTCGTCGATCACGCCGAGCACACCGACGACGGGCGTCGGGAAGATCGGGGTGTCGCCGGTCTGGTTGTAGAACGAGACGTTGCCGCCGGTGACGGGCACTTCGAGCGCAAGGCAGCCGTCGGACAGGCCCTCGACCGCCTGGGAGAACTGCCACATCACCTCGGGGTTCTCGGGCGAGCCGAAGTTGAGGCAGTCGGTGACCGCAGCGGGAACTGCGCCGGTGCAGGCGACGTTGCGGTACGCCTCGGCAAGGGCGAGCTTCGCGCCCAGCGACGGGTCGAGCTGGCAGTAGCGGCCGTTCGCGTCGGTGGCGATGGCGAATCCGAGCCCGGATTCCTCATCGACGCGGATCATGCCGCCGTCATCGGGGAAGGCCAGCGCCGTGTTGCCCATGACGTAGTAGTCGTACTGGTCGGTGATCCAGCTCTTGTCAGACAAGTTCGCGGAGCCGAGCAGAGCAAGGAACTGCGAACGGAGGGTCGCGGCATCCGTCGGTCGTTCGAGAGCGGATGCCGTGTCGGCCTGCAGCGCGTCGAGCCAGGTCGGGTACGTGACGGGGCGCTCGTAGACGGGGCCGTCGACGGCGACGGTGGATGGGTCGACGTTGACGATCTCTTCGCCGTGCCAGTTGATGATCAGCCGGCCGGTGTCGGTGACCTCACCCATCACGGAGGTTTCGACGTCCCACTTGGCGGTGACCGCGAGGAAACCCTCGAGCTTGCCCGGTTCGACGACGGCCATCATGCGTTCCTGCGACTCCGACATGAGGATTTCTTCGGGCGTGAGCGACGGGTCGCGGAGAAGGGTGTTCGACAGCTCGATGAACATGCCGCCGTCGCCGTTCGCGGCGAGCTCGCTCGTGGCGCAGGAGATGCCGGCGGCACCGAGGTCCTGAATGCCTTCGACGAGCTTCTGCTTGTACAGCTCGAGGCAGCACTCGATGAGCACCTTCTCGGCGAACGGGTCGCCGACCTGCACGGCGGGACGCTTGGTGGGACCTGCTGCGTCGAACGAGTCCGAGGCGAGGATCGAGGCGCCGCCGATGCCGTCGCCACCGGTGCGGGCTCCGAACAGCACGATCTTGTTGCCGATGCCTGAGGCGTTGGCGAGGTGGAGGTCCTCGTGGCGGAGCACGCCGACCGAGAGGGCGTTGACGAGCGGGTTGCCCTGGTACACCTTGTCGAAGTAGGTCTCGCCGCCGATGTTCGGCAGGCCCAGGCAGTTGCCGTAGAACGAGATGCCGCTCGTGACGCCGTGCACGACGCGGGCCGTGTCGGGGTCATCGATGGCGCCGAAGCGCAACTGGTCCATGACGGCGCCGGGGCGGGCGCCCATCGAGAAGAAGTCTCGGACGATGCCGCCGACGCCGGTCGCAGCGCCCTGGAACGGCTCGATGTAGCTGGGATGGTTGTGGCTCTCGACCTTGAAGGTGACGGCCCAGCCCTCGCCGATGTCGACGACGCCGGCGTTCTCGCCCATGCCGACCATGAGATTCTTCTTCATGGCGGGGGTGACCTTCTGGCCGAACTGCTTGAGGTACATCTTGCTCGACTTGTATGAGCAGTGTTCGCTCCACATCACCGAGTACATGGCGAGTTCGCCCGACGTGGGGCGGCGGCCGAGGATCTCCTTGATTCTCTCGTACTCGTCTGGCTTGAGGCCGAGCGCTGCGTACGGCTGCTCCTTTTCAGGAGTGGCGAGGGCGTTCGAGACGGTGTCGGCAACAGAGGTTGCGGGGATGCTCACGAGAGGAAGGCTCCTAGATCGAGGGGTGCCGGATGCCTCAATTCTATCCGGGCACACGGATGCCTCCCACCCGGTCGTTGCTGCTAGCGATCGCCGCCCGGAGGGCCGATCGTCAGCAGGGTCGCGAAGATGACCACGAGCGCGACGCTGAACAGCACGGCGAGCAGAACCGGATGGGAGAGGAACCAGCGCAGCAGGCGGTCGATCCAGGTCCCGTCGCGAGGGTCGTCGGTCTCGGTGCGGCGCCACGTGCCGTCGAGGCGCCCCGTGCGGTCGGCCCACAGGTCGAACGGGATGGTGGCGTACGGCACGACCGCCGTGACGACGCCGAGCCCGATGAGTGGGACGCTCCAGCGCTGATTCAGCCCGACGAGCACAGCGGTTCCCGCGTACGCGAGGAAGACGAACCCGTGGATCGACCCGCCGACCCGCACACCGATATCGCCGAGGCCCCACACGTACTTCATGAGCAGCCCGAGGATCAGGAGGGTCCAGGTCACCGCCTCGGCGAAAGCGAGGGTGCGGTAGAACAGGCGGGGAGACACGGAAAACACTCCATTGGAAGGGCGGTCACGCGAAAACGGATGCGCGCGGCCGGGACGTCGGGATGCCTCCATCCTCGCAGGCGGCCGGGTCGCGGTCGTCGTCCGAAAGGAGTAACCGGCGGCATCCGCCCCCGTCCCGGCACGTCTCTCCGCCGTTCGGGGGATGCTGGCGCACTTCAATCCCTGCCAGAGTAGGAGAACACCCCCGCCCATCTACTTCAGGAGCAGAATGCCCACGGGAGTCCCCATCGAATTCGCCGGTGTCACCAAACGCTTCGGCCCAGTCGCCGCCGTTTCCGACCTCAGTTTCCGGGTGGAACCCGGGCGGGTCACCGGTTTCCTCGGCCCCAACGGTGCAGGAAAGACCACAACGCTCCGGATGCTGCTCGGTCTCGTCACCCCGACAGCGGGCTCGGCCACGATCGGCGGTGTGCGCTACCGGGACCTTCTCTCTCCGCTCAGCTCGGTGGGGTCGGCTCTGGAAGCCGCAAGCTTTCACCCGGGCCGGACTGCTCGGGACCACCTCGGTGTCTACGCCAAGGCCGCGCGGATCGACCCGAAACGCGTTCCGATCGTCCTGGACACCGTCGGACTCAGCGAGCACGCGACCCGCCGGGTCGGCGGTTACTCCCTCGGCATGCGGCAGCGGCTCGGCCTCGCGTTCGCGCTTCTCGGTGACCCTGGTGTGCTCGTGCTCGACGAGCCGATCAACGGCCTCGACCCCGAAGGCATCAAATGGATCCGCGGGTTCCTGCGCCAGCTCGCCGCTGAGGGCCGCACCGTCCTCATCTCCTCCCACCTCCTCAGCGAGGTTCAGCAGAGTGTCGACGAAGTCGTCATCATCGCCCGCGGAACCCTGGTGCACCGCGGGTCGCTGTCGAGCCTCGAAACCGAAGGTGCAGCAACGAGAGTGATCGTCGACTCCCCGAATCGTGAACAATTGCTGGCGGCGCTCGCCGCGGCATCCGCCACGTTCGAGGTCGCCCGTGCCGGCATCCTCGTTTCAGGTCTCGAACCCGGGCAGGTGGGCCATATCGTCTTCTCGGCCGGGGTGGAGGTGAGCTCGTTGCACCGACAGAAGTCGGGACTCGAGGACTCATTCCTCGCGCTGGTCGGAGAGGGCGGATCGCTGTGAACATGTTTCTTCCTGCCTTCCGCGCCGAGGTCGCAAAGATCCTCACCACGAGGATCTGGTGGATCCTCGCCATCATCCTCGTCGTCTACATCGCTTTCATCTCCGGTGGCCTCGGCGCTCTCTTCGGGTTCCTCTCAAGATCGGGAGGGGAGGTCGCGCAGGGCGGGCCACCGATGGAGATCCTCGCCCCGATGCTCTACGGGTCGGTCAGCACCTTCGGCTACGTGTTCCCCGTGCTGCTCGGCGCCCTCGCCGTAACGGGTGAGTACCGTCACCAGATGCTCACGCCGACCTTCCTCGCGACGCCCAAGCGCGGCCTCGTGCTCGGCGCCAAGAGTGCCGCGCTGCTGATCTTCGGCGCGATCTTCGGCGTGTTCGGCGTGATCGCTTCGGTCGGTGCCGGGGCGGGTGTCCTCGCCCTGTTCGGCCTCGACACCCAGCTCGACAACAGCGACACCTGGGCACTGATCGGCCGGGGAGTGCTTGCCCTCGCCCTCTGGGCCGTGATCGGCGTCGGGCTCGGTGCCCTCATCCCGAACCAGGTTGCCGCGATCGTGGTGATCCTCGCGTTCACCCAGTTCGTCGAACCGACGCTTCGGGCGGTGGTGATGTTCGCCGACTGGGCAGCCTCACTCGGGCGATTCCTGCCGGGGGCCGCGAGTGACGCCCTCGTCGGCGCGCCCAGCCTGTTCAACACCGGGGCACCAGGGATGGGGGCCGAGCCGCTCGACTGGTGGCAGGGCGGGCTGCTGCTTGCCGCTTTGGCCCTCGTGCTCACCGTTCTCGGCTACTTCGTGTCGTGGAAGCGGGACGTCACCTAAGACGCGAGCGGGACGCGATGGGCCGACGTAACGTCGCCGGAAGTTCATCGGTCCCTTGTGCCGGATTTGCCCGCTGAAAGCCGACTTTCCGGACCGATGAACGCGCACAGATGGCTGGACGCCGTTTTCGGTGCCGAGAACTCAGGCGGAGACGAGCGCCGAGATCGCGCTCGTGAAGAGCGTGAGGCCGTCGGTGCCCGACCGCATGGCGTCCGGGGTGTCCGGTCCGAAACCAGGCTCAACCGCGTGCTCCGGGTGTGGCATGAGGCCGACGACGTTGCCGCGCTCGTTGGTGATGCCGGCGATGTCGCGGAGCGAGCCGTTCGGGTTCCTGCCGAGGTAGCGGAAGACCACCCGGCCCTCGCCCTCCAGCCGATCGAGTTCGTCCTCAGAGGCGATGAAGCCGCCCTCACCGTTCTTCAGCGGGATGACGATCTCATCGTTCGCAGTGAACTCGTTCGTCCAGACGGTGTCGACGTTCTCGACACGCAGCGTCTGGTCACGGCGGATGAAGTGGCCGTGATCGTTGCGGATCAGGCCGCCGGGCAACAGGTGCGCCTCCGTGAGCATCTGGAATCCGTTGCAGATGCCGAGAACCGGCATCCCCTTGTTCGCGGCGTCGATGACCTCCGCCATGATCGGGGAGACGGATGCGATCGCGCCGGCGCGCAGGTAGTCGCCGTAGCTGAACCCACCGGGCAGGACGAGAGCGTCGACGCCGTGAAGATCGTGCTCGCCGTGCCACAGGGCGACGGGTTCTGCACCCGCGATGCGGATCGCGCGCTGGGCGTCACGCTCGTCGAGCGAGCCCGGGAAGGTGATGACGCCGATACGCATGACTACTCGGCCTCCGGGTAGGTGATCGCGACGACGTCCTCGATCACCGAGTTCGACAGGATCTCGTCGGCGATGTGCTGGACGTCGGCGCGGATGGCGTCCGTGATTGGTCCGTCGACGGTCAGTTCGAACCGCTTTCCGATGCGGACACCGGTGAACTCGGACTTGCCGAGCCGCGTGAGCGCCCCGGAGACCGCCTTACCCTGCGGGTCAAGCAGTTCAGCCTTGGGCATTACTTCAACGAGGATTGTGGGCACCGAATGTCTCCCGGATGTTCGAGGTGGGGGGATGCCTCAATCCTACCGGCACCTCGAACTAACGATGGATGCCGAAGAAAAGGGCGCCCAACTAGGCTTTCGGTGAAGGGAATCATGAACCACTCAGCCCTCACACCGGTCTTTGCCGCCCTGCGCTGGTCACTGCACTCGCTGCTGATCGCGCTCGTCGTCGTGGTCATCGTCCTCTCCGCGCTGACCGATGCTCCCGACACGACGCTCATCCACACTCTCGCGTCCGTCCTCCTCGCCGTCTACCTCGGCGGATCCCTGATGGCGCACCTCAGGGCGGATGCCGTCCATGCGTCTCCCTGGATTCCCCGGTTATGGCTGGCGGCGTTGACCCTGATCTGGCTCGCACTGCTGTGGCTGACATCCGATGCCGCGTTCATCGTCTTTCCGTTGTTCTTTCTCTATCTGCAGGTGCTCCCACCGCGCGCCGCCATTGCGGCCGTCGCGCTGTCGACCGCGCTCTCGGTCATGGCCATCGGACTCCACAGCGCTTTCACCGTCGGCGGAGTGATCGGCCCGATGATCGGTGCGGGCGTCGCTGTGGCGATCGGGTTCGGGTACCGCGCGTTGTACCGGGAGGCCGAGGAACGGCAGCAGCTCATCACGGAATTGGTCGAGACCCGCGGGGAACTCGCGCTTGCAGAGCGAGCGGCTGGGATGCTCGCCGAGCGGGAGCGGCTCGCCCGTGAGATCCACGACACCGTCGCGCAGGGGCTGTCGAGCATCCAGCTCCTTCTGCACGCCGCTGAACGCCTCGACGGCGAGCGCCCCGGGCTTGAGCAGTTGCAACTGGCGCGACAGACCGCCGCCGATTCCCTCGTCGACACACGACGGATCATCGGTGAACTCACCCCACCTGCACTCGACGACCGCACCCTGGCTGGCGCGCTGGCACGCCTCGCCGAATCCACCGCCGAAACCCTCGGTGCGGCGGGCACGCCGGCGGCGGTCAATTTCCAGCTCGAGGGCGACCCGGTTGCTCTGCCGATGAGCGTCAACGCCACACTGCTGCGAATCGCCCAGGGCGCGATCGCGAACGTCGTCCGGCACGCGGGCGCGACTCGCGCCGATCTCACCCTGACCTACCAGTCCGACAGCGTCTCGCTCGACGTCGTCGACGACGGAGCCGGCTTCGACCCGGCAAGCGCATCAGCCACGGCGGGCGACTCATTCGGGCTGCGGGCGATTCGCCAGCGCGTCTCATCGCTCGGCGGGATGCTCAGCGTGGAGTCCGCCCCCGGTGAGGGCACGGCACTCGCCGTCACCATCCCCATCCGCGATCCGGCCGAGACTGCACCGAGCCGACCGGGGGTCTCCGCATGATCCGGCTGCTTCTCGCCGACGACCACCCGGTGGTCCGGGCCGGCCTTCGCGCACTGTTCGCCACCGAACCCGACTTCGACGTCGTCGCTGAGGCGGCGACCGGTGAGCATGCCGTCGAGCAGAGCAGAGCGGGCGTCGACATCGTCCTCATGGACCTGCAATTCGGCGATGGCATGCAGGGGGCTGAGGCGACTCGACGGATCCGGGAGGCGGCCGGCGCCCCGCACGTTCTCGTGCTCACCAATTACGACACCGATGCCGACATCCTCGGCGCTGTCGAAGCAGGCGCCGCAGGCTACCTGTTGAAGGACGCACCACCAGCCGAGCTGATCGCGGCAGTCCGGGCGGCAGCGCGAGGGGAGAGCGCCCTCGCACCGACCGTCGCCGGGCGGCTCGAGGCCCGCCAGAATTCGTCAGGGGCAGCACTCACGACCCGGGAAGCTGAAGTCCTCGGCCTCGTCGCCGACGGATGCTCCAACCGCGACATCGCGAAGTCCCTGTTCCTGTCTGAGGCCACCGTGAAGAGCCACCTCGTGCATATCTTCACGAAGCTGCAGGTGTCGTCGCGAACGGCGGCTGTGGCATCCGCTCGTGATCGCGGCTATATCCGTCCGGCCTGAACGTCCGGGTCGTGCAGGGTGCGCAGGGCGGTGACGACGTCGGCATGCCATCGGCGTGCGAGCGGCACGACTTTCGTGTAGATCGCCGCCTCGTGGGTCGCGCCCTGGTATCTGACGGCGCTGGCGTCGACTCCGGACGCTCGAAGAGTCCTGGCGTAAGACTCTCCGTCCAGGCGGAGCGCGTCGTACTCGGCCGTGAAGATCCAGGCCGGGGGAAGGCCCCGGTGGGTGAGCGCTCGCGCCGGTGAGGCGTACGGCTCCTTCGCACGTGCCCGGTCGCCCAGATAGGCCTCAGCGACCTGCACGAGCTCCCGCCGCGCGAGGAAGCGGGGGATACGCATCTCACGGATCGGTGCCATGTCGATCGATTTGCCGGTCAGGTCGGTGACAGGGACCTCGAGCACCTGGAGCCTGAGCGGGTGCCCGGCACGGTCACGGTTGAGCAGAGTGACACTCGCGGCGATGTTGCCGCCAGACGATGTGCCGTTGATGCCGATGCGGTCGGCGTCGATGCCGAGCCGCGCCGCGTTCTCGACGAGCCAGCCGAGAGCGGCGTAGCCCTGTTCGATCTGGGTCGGGTAGCGGTGTTCGGGGGCGAGTGCGTAGTCGACAGCGACGTGGCTCACCCGGGCGTCCGCGGTGCGCGCCCGGAACGTCGCATCGACGCTCGTGTAGTCGATGCCGCCCAACTGGAATGAGCCGCCGAAGAATGCGAGAACGGCGGGAAGGAGCGGGCCCGGTGAACCGGTGTCGGCTTCCTCGAGTGGCCGGTACACGCGCACGCGGACGGCCGGATGGCCGGGAACATCGACCATGTGATCGGTGACCTCAACCTCCGGGGGTGCAAGTCCCACCCGGCCGTAAAGCTTGGTGTCCCATTTCTGCGCGTTGCGCCTCTTCCACGCCGGCGTCTTGCGCTTGGCTTTCTCCTCGGCGGAGAGCGGCGATTTGGGAGGAGGCGGGGCAGTCGGGCTGTGTGCGGCCTCCGACCCGGCGACGGCGGTCCCCGCTGCCTTAGTGCCCACCGTTTGTGCCGGGGATTCCACGAGCGCGCGTCTCGCGGCATCCCGTCGCCAGGGAACCACTCTCGTGACGGCACTCGTCAGGGCGCCGAGGAGGATGCCGCGCGCTTCGGCGATCATGTCGCGTCGTCTGGCCAGGTACATGGCGTGGAAGTACGGATCGAGTGGCACGGGTTGCCCTCCTTCTCGGTGGGGTCGACAGTACCAACTCACAGCGGACGGCGCAGAACTGCGGTCCTGGCTCGATAGGGCAACGTCGAGCCGTCTCGGCCAGTTCACCTCCGCGTAACCGGAAGAGAGGGAGCTGTTGATCGAGCGTGCCTAGCGTGTTCGCTGGAGAGGCGGTTCATGACAACCTTTGACGACATCATCGTCGACGACAGCGACGACGCCGGCGGCGCCGAACAGGAAATGATCGAGATCGAACTGGTCGTCCTCGACATGGCCGGCACGACGGTGAAAGACGACGGTGTGGTTGAGCGAGCGTTCCAGCTCGCCGCGGAACGCTCCGGGATTACCCGAACCGAGGCC
>NZ_JBKJWH010000139.1:0-3570 GCF_046716805.1 Mycetocola sp.
CGATGAGCACGGTACGACCTGCGACGCCGGGGCCAGACCCGACCGGGTCAGTCACGCCCGGTGATCCCAGCGGTGGACTCGATCACGTCACGCATCTTCTTCGAGAGTGCCTCGTAGAACATGCTCAGCGGGAACTCGTCGTCCATCACCAGATCCGTGTACCCCTTCGGAGCGCCGGTAAGCACCTCGTCGGACAGGCCGCGTGCCCATGCCGACGCGGGGTGCGGCTCAACCGTTCCCGACACGAGCTCGTAGGCGGCGAGCCAGTGAGACACCTTCGGGCGGTCGATCGAACGCCAGTACAGCTCGTCGATGGCGTTGCCGAGGGCGACAACGACATCGGGAACCTCGGCCCAGTCGATGGTCAGGGCCGTGTCGGTCCAGTGCAGCACGTGGTGCTGGTGCAGCCACGCGAACAGCAGCTGGCCGCCGAGCCCGTCGTAGTTACGCACCCGGCTGCCGGTCAGAGCGAACCGGAAGATCCGGTCGAAGATGACCGCGTACTGCACCAGTTTCGCGTGGGCGAGGATCTCGGTCTCCGCGTCGGTGAGTTCCGCGGGGCTCTGCGCCGACAGGGTGCGTTCAAGCTTCACCGACTCCCGGAACGCGGTCAGGTCGCACCGCAACTCCTCGAGGGAGTAGAGGAAGAACGGCATCCGCTGCTTGATCATGAACGGGTCGAACGGCAGGTCACCGCGCATGTGGGTGCGGTCGTGGATGAGATCCCACATCACGAAGGTTTCCTCCGCCAGCTCCTGGCTCTCGAGCAGAGCCTGCGCGTCGGCCGGCAGCTCGAGCTTGGTGATCTCCGCTGCCGCCTTCACCACCCGGCGGAACCGTGCAGCCTCACGGTCGGCGAAAATCGCACCCCAGGTGAACGTCGGGATGGCGCGCATCGCAACGGTTTCCGGGAACAGTACGGCCGAGTTGGTGTCATAACCGGGCGTGAAGTCGACGAACCGGATCGGCACGAACAGTTTGTTCGAGTAGTCGCCGCCCTCGAGCTCGGCGATGAACTCAGGCCAGACGACCTCGATGAGGACCGCCTCGACCAGCCGGTCGGTCGACCCGTTCTGCGTGTACATCGGGAACACGACGAGGTGGGTGCGTCCATCGGCACGATGCTGTTGCGGCTGGAAGGCCATGAGCGAGTCGTAGAAATCGGGCACCCCGAACCCGTCCCGGGCCCAGCGCTCGAAATCGACGATCACGGCGTCGAGGTACGCGGCATCCCACGGGAATCGCGGCGTCAGGTCGCGGACCGCGCCGACGATCATCCCGACGTGCTCGCGTGCCATGCCGTGGGCATCCGCGTCGGGGATCGAGCCGTCCTTGACCTGCAACGGGCGGATGCCGACCGCCGCGGCCTTGAGACGGAGCCAGGCCGGGGAGGTGGCGAGGTCGCGTGCGTCTTCGACGACCTCGGGCTCGCCAACGATCACGTGTGCGTGAGATTCAGACATAACAACCCTCCCGGCGTCGATTCGAATAGTGTGCATCGAGCGTATCCGGGGGCGGTCAGGCGTTTCTTTGACTCTTGCGAAGGTTGGCTGCGCAGTTTGCGCTGGTCACGCAGGTTAACTGCGTGGGTCGGGCCTAGAGTGCGAGACATGACGGATGCAACAGCCACCGAGGTGCTGTGGCAGCGCCGGGTGGCCGTGCTCGCCACCTTCGGCTTTCTCGACGCCGGCGATGCGTCGACCACGCTCGAGCTGGCCGAGCGACTGCTCCCGGATCGAGCCGACCTCATGCGGAAAGCCGTCGGCTGGATGCTCCGCGAGGCGGCAAACGGGTCAGCCGCGAGGTGCTCACCGGTTTCCTCGATGCACACGCGGCGTCGCTCGGTCGCACAGCGCTCAGCTATGCGACCGAGCACCTGCCAGCCGAGGAACGGGCGCGTTACCGGGCGATGCGCTGACCGGTTGCCTGGCTTGCCTGTTCACGTGATCCGGACGGATGCATCCGGCGTATCGGGTGCACCCGTCCGCAGCGAGTGAATTCGTGCCGGTGCCGCTACGCCGCCGTGAGCGCCGCCCCCTCGAGTCGGTCCATCGCGAGCTTCTCAGCGGCGGCCAGCGTGGTGACGCCTTGCTCCTTCGCTGAGCGGTAGATGGAGCGCAGCGTGTCGCCGATGCCATCCACCCGGGCCAGGATCGAATCGAGGTCGGCGCCCGGCTGCGACGCCATGTCGAGGTAGATCACACCGCCGGCGTTGGCGATGAAGTCCGGCGCCCACAGGATGCCGCGCTCCGCGAGCTGCTCGGCTCCATCGTGCTCGGCGAGCTGGTTGTTCGCCGCGCCGACAACGGCTGCGCAGCGCAATTGCGCGATCACGTCGCGGTTGAGGGCTCCGCCGACACCGCAGGGGATGAACAGGTCCGTTTCGAAGAGGTGCTCGTCGCCGGGTTCGATCCAGCTGGCGCCGATCTCCTCGGCCAGTGCGCGGCGAGCGGGGTTCACGTCGGTGACGATGAGGGATGCTCCGGCGTCGGCCAGCTTGCGGGCGAGGCGGCCGCCGACCTGCCCGAGCCCGGAGATGGTGGCGCGCCTGCCTCGGACGAGTGGGCTTCCGAACACGGTCTCCAGGGTGGCGATCACTGCCGAGTACACCCCTGCCGCGGTCGCGTCGCTCGGTTCGCCGACTCCGCCGCGATCGGCCGGGAGTCCGCAGACATGGCTGGTGCGTTCCGCGACGACGGCCATGTCGTTCGCGCTGGTGCCGACATCCTCAGCGGTTTGATAGCTGCCGCCGAGGCTTTCGACCGCGTCGCCAAGGTCGAGCATGGCGGCGCGTTTGGCGGCGTCGTCGAGCGTCGTGCCACTCGGAACGAACACCACCGATTTGCCGCCCCCGCGGGCGAGCCCAGCAGCGGCGTTCTTGAGCGTCATCCCGGCGGAGAGTCGGAGGGAATCCTCGACGGCCTCGAGCCAGGATCCGTAGTGCCAGACCCGTGCGCCACCGAGGGCCGGGCCGAGGCGGGTGGAGTGGACCGCGACGCTGATCGTGAGCCCGGAGCGGACGCCGCGGGTGATCAGGACGGTTTCGTGGTCGAGAGCGGGGGAGTGCAGGGCGTCGAGGGACGCTCCCGCGTGAAATGTTGACGTCATTGTCGTATCTCCTTGTGGGTGATGTCGATGCCCGGGGTGTGGGCATGTCGGCGCGTGCGCGGGTGGCGCGGTGCCGACACTCTCATCTTTCCCAACACCGGGCGCTTTGACAAGGGACGGCAGCTCGGGCCGCGCCCGTGGCCGGCGTCATCACCCGTTGCGGTCGAGTTCACGCGGTGCGCCGGGTGCATCCGTCCGGAATGGGTGAAGTCGCGCCAGAAGCGACGGATGCTGCACCGCCCGATTCCCGAAGCGCGCGCCACGCCGGCCGGGCCGGGCCGCGGCGAATCCCGCACGAAGTCACCCGTTGCGGTCGAGACCATCCGCTGCACCGGGGGTGGATTCAAGTGGTCGATGCAACACAGTCTTGTGGTGGTTCCGAGAGTAGCTGCTGGAGGGCTTCTCGTGGGGTTGCGGCGTCGAGGCGTTTTCGGGGCCGGTCGTTGAGTTTGTCGGCGACGA
>NZ_JBKJWH010000140.1:0-5931 GCF_046716805.1 Mycetocola sp.
GACGTTAACTTGGATGCTTTTTTCAACCTTCGTGCTCATGGGGTCTCCTTATATAGTGTGTGGTCGTGCGGGTACGCGCACCCGTCCACAACCTCAAGTAGGGCAGAAGAAGACCGGGTAGCCCTTGCATTTGCCGACGAACACCAGAAGATCACTCACCAAGTGACGGCGCTGTTCACCGTGACGGGGTCCGCGGCAGCGGCAGCCGGAGTAGCATTGTGCCCAGAATCCGACGGAGGGCGGGCGTTCATCGTGGAACCCCGGGTGCTGAACCATCATTCTCTCGGCGTGGGCGAACCCGTCGTCCTGGTTCCGGGCGGTCTCACCGGGTGGCTGTCGTGGATCCTGCACCAGGAACGGCTCGCCGCCCGTTACCGGGCAATCCGGGTGCAGCCGATCCACAACGAACTCGGCTCGGCGGGTGTTCCCGGCGACCCCGAGTACACTGCCGTCACCGAGCGGGAGTCCCTGCGGCTGACGCTCGACGCCCTCGGTCTCGAGCGACCCCATCTCGTCGGCTGGTCCGGCGGGGGGAAGTCCGCGCTTGAGCTCGCGATGGAGTATCCGACCAGACTGCGGTCGCTCACCCTTGTGGAACCGGCCGCGTACTGGATTCTTGAACAGCTTGGCGACAGCCTCGACGAAGTCGCGCAAGCCAACACGCTTGTCCACCGGCTGTTCGGGCGGGAGGTCACCGATGACGACCTCGCCGAATTCCTGCAGGTCGCCGGCTTCGTTCCGTCCGCGGATCGTGCGACGTCGCATCCGAACTGGGAACGCTGGCTCGGCCACCGCATGGCCCTGTCGTGGCAGGGCGAGGCCGTCGATCATCCGCACCGCACAGTGAAGGAACTCACGAACGTCACCTGCCCGACTCTTCTGACGAAAGGCGCTCAGACGTCGCCGTGGTTGAAACGGGTGGTCGATGTACTCGGTGATCGGCTGACGGATGCGACGGTCACCGAGTTCGATGGAGACCACGCGCACCACATCGAGCGCATCGACGCCTTTCTTACAGCGCTCGAGGCGCATATGGCGCACGTCGACGGCCCGGCGCACGCTGGGACACTGTGACGCAGCCCGAGCCTGCTCGGTTCCGTGCAGCGACGGGTCGCTCGACGCCAGCCCGGCGACATCAACGCGCGGCGATATTCTCCGAGCGCGGTCGGGGCGGTCGGTGCCCGTCCCGGGGGCCGTGTTCGACTTCTCGATGTGCTCGGTGGCTGCTTCGCATCGATAGCATGACTGAGTGAGAATCACGATCCTGTCTGGCGGCGTGGGCGGTGCGCGCTTCATCCGGGGTATCCGTGAAGCGTGTCGTCGTTCACTTGCGGGGAGGTCTCCCGAGGACGAGATCACCGCCATCGTGAATGTCGGTGATGACATGTGGCTGACTGGTCTGAGAATCGCGCCAGATCTGGATTCAGTCATGTATACGCTCGCAGGCGAGGCAGACGAGGAGCGAGGATGGGGTCGCGTCGGGGACACTTCGAAGGCCAGCTCGGAGTTGCGCGCGAACGGGGTCGGGTGGCCGTGGTTCACCTTGGGCGACCTTGATATCGGCACGCATTTGTCGAGGACCGAACTCCTCCGGCAAGGCCTCACCCTCAGCGAGGTGACGGCGAAGCTGACCTCGCGGTGGCCGCTGGGAGTGACGTTGCTTCCGGCCTCCGATGATGAAACCGAGACTCACGTCCGAACGAAGGACGGTGCGACCATGCATTTTCAGGAGTGGTGGACGCGGCATCGAGCTCGACTGCCGGTCGAAGAATTCATCTACTCGAATGTCGAACAGGCACGCCCGGCACCCGATGTCCTGGGCGCCATCCGCTCCTCTGACCTCGTCCTCTTCGCACCGTCAAATCCCATCGTGTCGATCGGACCCATCCTGGCCTTGCCCGGGGTAGCCGATGCGATCTCAGAAACGCCCGCGCCCGTAGTCGGAGTTTCGCCGATAATCTCCGGGTCGGTTGTCAGAGGCATGGCGGACGCGTGCCTCAGCGCAGTCGGAGTGGCGACCGCCGCTGACTCAGTAGCGCTGAGATACGGGCCTCGCTCGAGTGGAGGGCTTCTGGACGTCTGGCTCGTCGATGAATCGGACGCTACACTTGCTCCCGGCATTGAGCGTGCCGGGATCAGAGTGGTGGCGGTCCCCCTGTGGATGCGGGATCTGGATACGAGCTCAGCTCTCGCGGCCGCCGCGATTTCAGCTGGATTGAACTCCTAGGAGAGCGTTCTCCTCAAGTATTGCCCGGGTGCGCGTCCCGAGCCGGACCGAGGAAATCTCTCGCAGATGAGTTTGCGTGTCCACATCGCGCCGCAAGCCGGATTGCTGATCGACGTCGAGCTCCTTGTAGCCCGACTCCTGATGCGCCGCCCGAGAATGGGGGCCGAAGGCTGGACGATGAGCAGCACCAGCGCGCGCCGTGATGAGGACGGTGCCTTCCCGCTCGGCGTCGGGCACGAAAGCACGCGGAAATCGGAGGGCGGCTTCGAGCGCGTCTGTCAATTCTTCGGCCTGCAAGGCGGGAAGATCTCCAAGCAGCACCGCGCGGTTCCCACTTCCCGCGGCGGCCAACCCGTGGCTCGCCGCGGCGTTGAGGCCGCCACCTTCATCTATGACGACGCGGGCGCCGAGATCTTCGAAAGATCCTGCTGCTGATGCACTGGTCACCACCAGCACGTCAGCCGCTATGAGAGCTGCTTCCACGGTGTAGAGCGCAATCGCGATAGGCAGTCCGGGGATCGTGTCCATTCGCGATTTCGCCTCTGGGGTGCCTTTGACTGGGATAACTACCACCCAGTCAGTTCTCTGCATGTCGACCTGCATTCCGAGCGAACCACTCCGCGGACGCCTTGCAGCCCATGGGTACGGTCATGATGTTCCTTTCGACAGTAGGGTCTCTTTCGGAGATCGGTATCGATACCGGCGGCCAGCACAAGAACCATCACCCGCATCGGAACGTTGTCATCGGGACCACTCTGCAGTCGCGAGCGAGAAGCGCATCTATCACCACCACACGCTGTGCTCCACACCTGGCATGATGACGTCAGTCCCACTCGCTGTCAATTATGCGCCGCTGCGCAATCCCGCGGGTGAATTCACCTTCATCGAGGAGCACGAGACGTCGGGCGCGGTCTGTGCTGACACGCCCGGTCAGGGCCAGCCGCTTTCGAGCAGGGGGGTAACGGTGACCTCGTTGAGAACCATGTCCGGCGGGGACTGTGCAATCCAAGTGATGAGCTGAGCCACGTGCTCCGGGGGCATCGACTCGGCCGTGGCGGTGTTGCCAGAGACTGGATCACGATCTTCCGGCGACCATGCACCCCAGCTGGTGTCCATTGCCCCCGGATACAGCAGGCACGCCCTAATCCTGTGCTCGCGGCCTTCGGCGGCCACCGCCTGGGTGAGGCCGGTGAGGGCGAACTTTGATGCACAGTACGCCGAGGCGTTAGCCCATCCCCGTCGCCCCGCGACAGAACCGATGTTGATGATCGTTCCGCCCCCGCGTGCGCGCATGTCGGGGAAAACTTCCTTCGACAACAGGAACACCGCCCGCAAGTTCACATTGAGTACGCGATCCCACCCTGCGGCGTCGAGTTCCTCTATGGTTCCAGGAACGTCCGTGCCGGCGGCGTTGACCAGTATGTCGATCGGACCGAGCTGCTTCCGGACGTCCTGAATCGCCTGGGTCAGCGCATCGGCGTCGGCCAGGTCTACCGGAACAGAGACCGCTAGCTGTTCGACGCTTTCTGCGGCGTCGAGTATCTGCTGGAGGGTGTCCTGAAGATCGGCATTGGAACGGCCGAGCACCGCCACCCGGGCCCCAGCCTCGGCCAGGGCGATCGCGGAAGCTCGCCCCAGCCCGCTGCTGCCACCGGTGACCACCGCCACTTGCCCCTGCAGCGGCCGGGCAAGGTCCAACCGGTGTGACAAAGCCATGCCTCAACTATGGCACCTGAACGCGCAGAAATTCGGCATTACGCAGGAAAGGCCTCGCCATGAGCAAGGCCTTCCCTACCTGCTGACGCTATACCTTTTCGAGGGTACGGTCGGCGGTCGCCTCCTCGGTCGTGTGACCACGCCGACCGATTGGGAAGGTCCAGAATCTGGACTTCTCTGACCCGACCCGGTCCTCCGGGTACCCTTCAGGTGCAGCCTTTCGGGGATCTTCCTGGGCAATATCGTTCTGTATAGTCTTCTCGAAATCCTCATGCCATGAGTAGCACATCACCAGCCTCCTTACGATTGGAAGTCCATTAATCGTCCACCCGTTGGGCTGATTAGTCGACCCTTCTGCAGCTAATCTCAAGAAGCCGTCGGCCACTGCCTGACGGGCTATGCTCACCCCGTGTCCAGTGGCGGCGCTTGTGGCGCTCGGCCTGATCTCGACTCACGGGCGCGATATGCCGCGGCTCATGTGCCGCTCCCGAGCACTCCTGCCGAGGCACAATGAACGGGAGGCAACTGCTCACCTGCGACAATGTACAGGTGACTTCGTGGAAACCCGATTGGACGGCCATCCCCCCGCTCCTCCTGAACTTCTGGACTGAGCGGCACCTCTGTACTCTCGCCTCTGTTCGCGCTGACGGTAGGCCGCACCTTGTCCCGGTCGGTGTCGCATTGGACCTCGAGGAGCAGTGTGCCTGGGTTATCACAAACGAACAGTCACGCAAGGTCAAACACATAGTCGCCGATGACAGGGTCGCCGCGTGCCAAGTGAACGGGCGGCGTTGGTCGACGATCGAGGGCACTGCCCGGGCCGTGACCGACGAGATCTCAGTTGCTCGCGCCGTGACCTGCTACTCCGCACGCTATCGCGAACCTCGACCAAACCCTTCCCGGATCGCTCTCCGGATCGAGGTCGATCGCTTTCTGATGTCTTCCGGCTTCATGCCGACCGCCTGAGCGGACGGTCGGCCCGGTCGGCTTTTCCCGAGTCACTACGCCACGAGAACGACTACCCACCTGCGATGCCGGGCGCTCCGGACTCCCATCTGCGTCCCAACGGCTGTGCGAAGTGACGCAAAACCCGCTTGGCCACGAGTGCCCTGAGCAAGCCGGATGTTCATCAGGCCTCGCGAGAGCCCAGAGTCTCGCAACCTGCTCCAAAATATTAACCAATCCGAATTCACACTGGCTCCGAATGCGATTGAGAATCGAGAGATATTGTCACGCAATACCCGACATTTACACGATTCGTCCAGCAAATCGACCTAAGGAGAGATTCAATGAAGAAGTTTCTTAGCTACTCGTTCGTCGTCACCGCTCTTGCCATCGGCATCGTTGGCGGCACGGCGACGGGCGCATCAGCGGCGCATTGTCAGAACGTCGAAATGACCTCACCGGGCTTTTCCTACTTCGGCAACGACCACGTTCAGGAGGCGACACACGCCGAGGGCGGCAACCCCGGCCCACACGCTGGCACCTCAGGTGCGTCGAACTGCCGCGAGACCACAGGAAGCCCGTCGACGCGCGCACCTGGCCGTAACTGAGACCGGCGCCTGACGGCCCCTGCCCCTTGGGGGTTGGGGCCGTCTGCTGCGCAGGTCAACAATGCGCCCGAAAGACGGACGTCACACGGCGCAGCCTGGACAGCCTCCTCGACTGTCCCGGCGGGGCAGCCCCGTGTCACGAGGGCACCCTTATCGGGTCGGTTCGACCGAGGCAGGACCCTCAAGGCCGTCGTACGACTGATGTGATGATGGATACCTCGAACGCCCGTGTTGCGGAGCATCCAGGTCGTTCGAGGCATACCCCCCATCGCATTTTCGGCACGCCGACACAGAACGAGTTGACCCAAACTGGGTGCACACGTAACCCTGTGCGGGGATGATGAGCGCGGTTCAATCGGTCACGGAGCGCACCACCCGCGCGGGAGAGCCCAGGACGATGGCGTTCTCTGGTACGTCCTTCGTGACCACGGACGC
>NZ_JBKJWH010000141.1:0-3678 GCF_046716805.1 Mycetocola sp.
GATGGATGTCACCGGTCCAGGCCGCTGCGAAGGTGTGGATCGAGACGAGGTCGGCCAGATTCAGCTGCCGGACCTCGGTGAAGCCAGCGATCGTGGCCGCGGCATCCCGGCCCTTCTGCTCGTCGCGCACGGCGAGAACGACGCGGGCGCCGTGCGCGGCAAATGCACGGGCGGCTTCGAGGCCGATGCCGCTGTTGCCGCCGGTGACGATGACCGTTTTACCGGTGAGGTCGGGCATGTCGGCCTGGGTCCAGTCGGCGGTGGGGGCGAGCGTGCTGGTCATGATCATGGTCCTTCGGAGGAGAGTTCACCATACGGTGTAAGGTGATGCGAGAAAGCTACCATACGCCGTAAGGTAGTGTCTAGAGTTATCGGGAAACAATCTGAGACGGAAGCGGAGGGCGTGGTGGCACGTTTGGCAACGAAGGCAACGCGGGAACCGGTGACGCGGGAGCGGGCGATCCGGGTCGCGGTGGCGCTCGCCGACTCCGGCGGCATCGACTCGCTGAGCATGCGCAAGCTCGCGGGTGAACTTGGCGTCGAGGCGATGTCGCTCTACTACCACGTGAGGAACAAGGACGAGCTGCTCGACGGCATGGTCGGACTCGTCGTCAGCGAGATGGCGATCCCAGTTGCGGATGCCGCGTGGAAGCCGGCTCTGCGGGAACGCTCGGAGTCCGCGCGCGACGTGCTGAAGCGGCATCCGTGGGCCATCTCACAGGTCGACGCACGGAGCACGGTCGAGACTCTCAACTACCTCAATGCGACGATCGGATGCCTCGTCGGCGCCGGTTTCTCCATCCCGCTCGCGGCCCACGCCATGTCGCTACTGGACAGTTACGTACACGGGTTTGCGCTGCAGGAAGCGTCGCTGCCGCTCGATGAGGCGGGAGACATCGGGGCGGTGACCGAGGACATTCTCGCCCAGCAGGCGATGATGTCTGGTGCGTTTCCGCACCTGGCGACCATGGCGACTGAGCTAATCCTGCAGCCGGGTTATGCCTACGGCAATGAGTTCGCGTTCGGGCTCGGCATCATTGTCGACGGGATCGAAGCGTCGCTTGCGGCGGCATCAGCTCCGCTCGATCAGTAGTGGAAGCGCGCCGCGATCACGACGAGGTTGTCGTCCTCGACGCTGTAAACCAGGCGGTGCTCATCGGTAATCCGTCGGGACCAGTACCCAGCGAGTTGATGTTTGAGTGCTTCCGGCTTGCCGATCCCGCAGAACGGGGTGCGGCAGGCTTCATCGAGAAGCCGGTTGATGCGCTCCGGGTCAGTTCGGAATACCAGCGCCGCCGCCGAACAGGATGTATCGGCGGCCAGCGACGCTCGACAGGAGAAACGGACCGGTTTCTGTGCTCGGATCCTGTTGACCGTTCGCGGTGGAGGCGCTCGACCGCTCGGCGAGACTCTGAACGAACGATCAGCGGCGCAAGGCGCGTCGCAGCGGCGTCAGGGCGGCATCCGCTTCTGCCACGTCGAAGTGTTTCGGGTCCAGTACCTCGCCCGGGGCGAGGCCGAGCCACTCGCGAATGTCTTCGTGGTCAGGGTCCGCAGGGTCCTGGCTGATCCGCACCTTCTCGGCCCACCCGTGCACGCCGAATGAGTCGTCCAACGGCGCACGTCCGCGTCCGTCTATGCAGTGTGGCCCGGCATCCGTGCCTTCGGGCTCGATTCGCTCCAGCCGGATCACGTGGCGCCAGTCGTCGCCGAAGTCGTACTGGTAGTTGACCTCGTCACCCGGCTCCTCGAAGAACACACCGATCGCGACGGCGGCTTCGTCCTCGATTTCCTCCTCGTAGGTGTCCTGGAAGCGCAGATCGGTGATGATCACCTCGGGGCTGTACCAGTCGTCACCCTCGAAGAACTGGTGGAGGTGTGAGTTCTGCCAGCCGAACACAGCCTGGATGATGTGGTGTAAATCCGCGAACGTCGCATCGGCCGGCACGGTCACTCGTCGCCAGACCGCGGGCTTGGACTCGAGGAGCGCGATCTTCAGCCGCAGCACGGTTCCCGGCGGGTGCGGGGAGTCGAGCGGCGGTGCATCCGTCGGCACCGGACCGAAGGAGTTCCGGAAGCGACGGATGCCGTGGGCGAACGCCGGTCGCGCCGCTTCCGCAACCACGAAACGGTCGGAACCGTCCGGGCTCGGCTCGGCCGACAGCATCCGCATCGTTTCGAAATGACGCATGGCGCTTTGGGACAGTTCACCGGCGAATCGGGCGAGATCGAGAACGCCGCCGGACGGTGACGCCGCGATCATCTGCTCCATGATGGCGTTGCTCGACATCTCGGAGTGCACCTGCGGACTGACGGCGGCGGAAAACTGTGCCAGGTTTTGCACCAGGGCGTGCGTTGCAAGTTTGGGGATCGCCTCAATCGACGAACCGGCCCAGGCTGTCAGGTAGAGGCCAAGCACGTCGATACGGATGTCGAGCGCCACTGACTGATGGGTAGATTCCCAGTCGTCTGCACGGGGACCTCGACGCAGGCGCGTGGGAGTGATCTCGATGATGCCGGTCTCCTCGAGCGCCGCCCACCAACGGTTCAGCTCGCTGACGTCCCACATGCTGCCTACCTCGCGCGGTTTAGCCGCGACCTCGCGCCGGTCGGCACCGGGCTTCTCCGGGAGCGACATCGGGGCGCCGCGTTTGCCCACGGCGCGCACACCGAGCAGCGCAGCGACCGGCTCGATGTCGCCGAGGCGCAACGCACCTGTGCTGGTCACCGGCTTGCTCGTGCCGATCCAGGCGAGAAGCTTGTCCACTGCGGCGATCGGAGTCATCTCATCGAGAGCGGCGAGCTGGTCTGCGACCGGGACGTCGGGCAGATCGCGGAGCCCGTCGAGCAGATCGTCGAGGATCGTTTCTGGCTCGTCGTCCTCGAGGGTGTCGAGCATTGCCACGAGAAAGTTCATTGAGGTTTCGAACTCCTCATCGCTGCCTGCCCACACGTCGACGTCGTGAAGGAAGTCGAGGTAGTGGGTGAGCACGTCCAGGGCCGCAGCCTCCAGCTCGAACAGCTCCTCGTCGTCGGCGATCAGGCCGAGTACGGTGTCGAGAACGTCGATTGTCGGGTGCGCGAGTGAGAGCCCACGGACGGCGGCCGTCTCGAAGAGGAGTGCGGTCAGAGCGCGAACGGCCTCGGCGTCGGGGTGTTCGTCGTACTCTGCGGCGTGCTTGCGGAACCAGGCATGGAAGCGCAACTGCAGCGCCGTGTCCGCGCTCGACGGCTTTCCGACGAGCGACAGGTGGTTCACACGGCCGGGGTGTCCGCTTCGTTTCGTGCGCTTCTTCTTCGACATGGCATCCGTTCTGGCGGCTTTTGGTGCGTTCACTCCCCACGGTAGTTCTTTGTCCGCCGCTCGACAGGATCCATCGGCGGCGAGTGCTGCTCGACAGGAGAAATTGGCCGCCTTCTGCCCTCGGTTCCTGTCGAGCGCTCGCCGCGCAAGACCTCGACCCTGAAGCCACGTGCATGGTGTACTACCGAGAGCCGTCTGAAAGGATTCGCATGCGCCTGATCGCTGAGAACTGCTTCCAGCTCGAGAAATCCAAGGGAGCCAACGGGTACGTCGTTCGCGGCGAGGACCGCACCGCCGTGATCGACCCGGGTTTGGCGTCCGGGTTCGATGCAGTGCTCGCCGAACTCCGTGACGCTGAGCAGCGCACCGGCCGG
>NZ_JBKJWH010000142.1:0-2703 GCF_046716805.1 Mycetocola sp.
ACTTCGTGGAGGTCGTTTGCTTCCCACTCATTCCCGGCCCATGACTCGTAGTGACCATCGACACGGAAGGCCTGACCGTTGACTTCAAAGATCAGCAGAGTGTCCGCAGAGTAATCGCCTTCGCCAGCGTCAACGAACTCGACAACCTTTGCCGTACCGGACTTGAGTTCCAGTTCGGCTTTACGCCATCCGATATCTTCCACGAACTGGTAGAAGGCAGTGGGGAATTCTCCGACGCTATAGAAGCCGTACTTACCTCCGTGCACCTTGTTCAGGTAGTCAACAATGTCCTGCTTGATTTCTTCTGCTGTAGCCATGCCCTATGCCTTCTGGTAGTCGATGACGGTTACTTCTACGGCCTTGACCTCGTAAGGGGCCGGATCTTCCCATGTGGTGCCGTCCCATGAGGCGTAGTAGCCATCCACGCGGAAGAACTGCTCGCCTACGGAGAACACGACGAAGCGGGTCTCGCCCTGACCTTCGCCGCCGAAGTCTTCGACGGTGTAGGCGGGACCGGACGGGAGGACCGGAGTACTGCCCCACGGCTTGCCAGCGTTTCGCTCCACATATTCCTTGCTGGAGAGGTTTTCGTAGAACTCGTCCCAGATCTCGTGAACGGTCTCAGCGATCTCGCCGGTCTCATTGACGTTATACCAGTCGAGGATTTCCTGCTCAATGTTGGTTACTGCCATTTTATTTGTACCTTTCAGGTTACTTGTACGGTCGGAGCATGTGGGCATTGTCCCTGTGTCGTTTGACGTAATCAATATCGGCCTTGGTCAGGTCTTTAAAGTTTTCGACAACGAACAGGGCGAACCAGCCCTTGGTGAGTGACGTGATTGTCTTGCGGAGTGTCCAGTTGTAGGCCGCGCCGGGTGAGGACTTGTAGTCGGAAGGGACCAGCTTGCGCTCAAGAGCGGTTGCGTAGATCTCTTCGCGGACCATCTTCAGCTTGTCCTCGTGGTCCATTGCGTCCCACTTGGATTTATCTACTGCCACGTCTGAGTCATCACGCAGAATTCGCTCAAAAAGAGGTCGGTGGTAGTAAGCTACGGATTCGTGGATCGAGTCGTGGTCGTAGACACGCTTGACAATCTTGTCATTGAAGAACGTTTCGGGATCAGCTTCAAGGTTGACCTTCTTCTTGCCGTGGGTTTCTTCCCAGATTTTGTACAGGATCTTGTACAGTTCAGGAATCAGTATAGCACCTTTGGACTGCAAAAACAAGATGTCCATCATGTGCTTGGACCAAGAGCCATTCTTCAGTTCCCAGAATGAGTGGGAAACCTTGATAGTGTATAGCTCATTTGCGCTTGCTACCGGTCCCCAGTTCCATCGGTCGAGGTCTGGGTGCCAGAACGTCTCAATACGCGTGCCGTCTTCTTCGGTGTAGCCGTGAAGCTCATCCGAGAAGTAGTCGATGTCCTTCTGTGAACGGGCATCTTCGAACCAATGATACATGGCTTTGGAGCCAACTAGTACGTGAGTCATGAGTCCTTTCCGAGTTTCTTTTGCATTTTCTTTAACCGCTTTAGATTTTTCTTGCGGCTCTCAATCTCAGCCTCGATACTAGAACACTCATCATCGGTAGCCCTAATCAATGCGTCAGCCCAGTATTTCTTTGGGTCGCTATTCCAGAGGTCTGCTTCCGCAGTGACCTCATCACAGTTCTCATGTGATTCTTTGAAATAGAGATTGATGGACCTCTCACCGTAAGGCACGGGCATCCAGACATGGAGGACGTTGCGCATAGAATCCCAGCCGTCCCGATCCAATCCCTTGAAATACGTGATCCGAGGATACGTGAAGGTCTTGAGATCGATACGGCTGAGATCGTGCGGGTTTAGCTTGAGGTACTTCACTTTTGCTTGGTGAGGTACTTGTTGGAGATTGCCTTGAAGCCCGGACGGTTACCGAGGAACGGGAAGCCCTTCGGACCCTGCCACACAATACCCTCTGAGAGGCGCTGTGGGCTGATCTGGGACTTGATGCCGTCAGCCTGCTCCACAATCTCATCGATGGTCTGCGGGAGCGTTAGAGGCAGCACAGGGACCTGTAGAGAGCGCAATGCGTCGGGCCACTCGGAGAACGCAATCGCTTCGGGGCCGTTTTCGGTCTTCTTGTAGAGATTGAAGGCCTTGAAGTCGGTTCCCTTGATGCCCAGAGGGTTGTTCTGGATGTTCTCACCGAAGTACTCGCCCTGTAGGGTGTGATCTACTGGAAGGATTTCAGCGAGGTTGAGTTTATCCGCGAGGTCAAAACGTGCAGACGGTCGGCTGATCTCCCAGTTGCGGGAGCAAATGCGGATTGTGCCAGCGTCGTTGACGATTGTCGTAGACGTGCCGTCAATCTTCTCTGTTGCAATCCACTCGTGAGCCAGAATCTCCGGTAGAACTCGACCCAGATTTTGGATTCGCTCTGCATCTGTCTTAGGAGCGAACTGGTAGAGGAACTGGCCTTCAACGGAGCCTTCAAGACCTGCCGGGAGGGGCGGATCGAACTTGGCGATTTCCGGGATACCTTCGGGAAATTCCGAGACCGGCTTGAGGAGGCCCTGAGAGTATTGTCCGCGCAGCCGTACAGTCTTGAGTACGTGTCCCGTAACGCCGTCTTGTACCCGGACGCCGCGTGGCTCAAGGAATGAGAATCGAGGGTCGGAGATGGGAAGGATGCTATAGATTTCGAAGTAGAGAACTACTTCAT
>NZ_JBKJWH010000143.1:0-9342 GCF_046716805.1 Mycetocola sp.
GGGGACGGGGCCCGGCTCCCCCGGCCTCGCCGAGCTCACCCCTGGCCTGCCTTCCTGCTCAGGCGGGTCGGCGGCCTCCTGCTCTCTTTCTTTGTTCTCGTCGTCGTGACGTTCCTCATCATTCCGCTCATCCCAGGCGACCCCGCTCAAGTGGCAGCCGGCGACAACGCGTCGCCCGCAGAAGTCGAGGCGATGCGCCAGCAACTCGGGCTGGACCTTCCCCTCTTCGCCCAGTTCGCCGACTATGTCGGAGGGGTCCTCAGCCTGGACCTCGGGAACTCGTTCATCAACGATCTGCCGGTCACCACCATTGTCCTGACCCGGCTGCCATACACAGCGGCGATTGCCTTCCTGGCCATCGCGATCGTCCTCGTCGTCTCCGTTCCGCTGGGGATGTCGGTGGCCGTCGCGACCCGGGGCGGCCGCAGGCGCTGGCTCGACGGCCTGTTCAACTTCGGCAGCAGTGTGCTGTACTCGGTTCCGCAGTACGTCATGGCGACCCTGCTGGTCTTCGTTTTCGCCGTGAGCCTGCGCATACTCCCCGCGGCGGGCGCCGCGACGTTCTCGTCACTCGTGCTGCCAACGGCCGCACTGACGATCGGCCCGATCTGTGTCATCGCCCGGATCGTGAGGCGGGAGACATCCGTCGTCCTCGAGAAGGATTACCTCCGTACCGCGCGGGGCTGGCGTCTCAGCACCCTCCGCACGCACGCACGCTACGTTCTGCCCAACCTCGTGACGACGACACTGACACTGTCCGGACTGATCCTCGCCGGTCAGCTCGGCGGCGCCGTCATCATCGAGACGGTCTTCGGTTGGCCCGGACTGGGGCTCGGCATCGTCAATGCGATCACGCAGCGCGACTATCCCGTGATCCGCGGCATCATCCTCGTCCTCGGTCTGCTGGCGACCCTGATCATCACCCTGGTCGACGTCATCCTCGCCGCGATCGACCCGCGCAATCTGGAGAGTTGATCATGACCGTTTCTTCCCGTTCCCGGTCGCTGTGGACGCCGTCCATGGTGACCGGCAGCGTCATTCTCGTTCTCCTTCTCGTCACTGCCGTCCTGGCACCGATGATGTTGAGCGACGCCGCCAACAAACTGACCAACAATGCGGGGTTACCACCGAGTGCGGAGCACCTGCTCGGTACCGACGATTTCGGGCGTGACAACCTGGCCAGGGCCCTCGTCGCAACGAGGCTCACGCTGCTCATGACTGCAGCTGCAACCGCGATCGCCGTGTCGTTCGGTCTCTTCATCGGTCTTGCAATCTGGCTGTCCGGCCCTCGGGTTCGTCGCGTGGCTCTTCGGTTCCTCGAGACTGCCGTCGCCTACCCGAGCCTCATCTTCGCGCTCGTCATCGCAGCGATCCTGCAGCCGAGTGTGTCCTCCACCATCCTCGCCATCGGAATCGCCGGAATCCCGAGCTTTGCCCGTCTCACGGCGAACCTGGCGTCGAGCGTATCCAAGAGTGATTTCGTCATCACCGCCCGGTTGCTCGGAGTCAGCCCGGCCCGGATCGCTCTGCGGCACATGCTCCCCAACATGGCCGAACCGATCCTCATCCTCTCGACCACCGTCTTCGCGCTCTCCCTCGTCGAAATCTCCGCACTCTCGTTCATCGGGCTCGGCGTCCAGAACCCCGAATACGATTACGGCCGCCTGCTCATCGACAGTCTCAGCGCCATCTACACCCAACCGATCATGGTGGCCGGTCCCGCCGTCATGATCGTCATCGCCGGACTTGGAATCATGCTGATCGGAGACGCCCTCGCCGCTCGAGCCGACCCCCGCGCCAAGAGGGCGATCGCCCCACGCACCCTCCAGCGCAACGCCGTCGTCGAACCCGCCGCCGGAGACACCGCTCTGGTTCGGGTTGAAAACCTGCGTGTCGGCACCACCGCCGGCCTCGAAATCGTCAAGGGGATCTCGTTCACCATCGAACCGGGTGAGGTCGTGGCGATCGTCGGCGAGTCCGGATCGGGCAAGTCACTGACCGCGATGAGTGTGGGCGGGCTTCTCGCCGAAGAGCTCACCATGAGCGCGGACATCGCACGGGTCGGCACGATGAACATGCTGGGTCGGCCCGACCCTGCCCGCCTCGCTTCCGAGATCAGCATCATCTACCAGGACCCAGGATCGACGTTCAACCCGGCGCTGCGCATGGGCTCGCAACTCACCGAAGTGCTGCGCGTTCACGCCGGCATGGGGCGTCGTAAGGCACGTCAGACAATCATCGATTCCCTCGAGCGGGTCAACATCTCCAACCCTGCAGAACGCATGAGACAGCACCCGTACAAGCTGTCAGGAGGAATGCGTCAACGCGCCATGATCGCGTCCGCCATGGTGACGTCGCCCACGCTCATCATCGCCGACGAGCCAACGACCGCCCTGGACGTCACCGTCCAACTCGAAGTGCTGCGCCAGTTCCGCCGGATCCACCGCGACAACGACACAGCGATGCTGTTCATCTCGCACGACCTCGGTGTCGTGCAGGAACTCTGCGACAGCATCCTCGTGATGAAGAACGGTGAGATCGTCGAACGCCTGTCGGCAGCCCAGTTGAAGAGCCGCGACGTCAAGCACCCCTACACAGCGATGCTGCTCGCCGCCATCCCGACCATCGACAGTGGCGCCCCAGAGAAAGAACCGGTACAGCGATGACCACGACGACCACGCTCGATGCTGCGGCCCTCTCCGCCACGCCAGCGGCTGAAGTGCGCAACCTCAATGTTTCGTTTGGCCCGGCGCATGTGCTGCACGACATCAACCTGCGCGTGCCGGCCAACACCGTCATCGGCCTCGTCGGTGAATCCGGATCGGGCAAGTCGACGCTCGGTAAGACGCTCGTCGGCATCAACCGCGCCAGCAGTGGAGACGTGTTCATCGCCGGCGAGGACTTCACAAAGATGCGGGGCCGGCGGATGCGGCAAATGCGCCGCGAGGTGCAATACATCCCCCAGGATCCGTACTCCTCATTGAGCCCTCGGAGAACGATCGGGCAGACGCTCGCCGAAGCACTGGACCCGCGGAGAGGCAACCACACAGCGCATCACGACACCATCGTGGCAGCACTCGAAGAAGTTAAACTCGACGCCACCGCGATCGAGAAGTATCCGCACGAGTTCTCCGGCGGCCAACGGCAGCGCATCGCCATCGCGCGCGCGCTCATGCTCCGACCCCGGCTGATCATTGCCGACGAGATCACATCGGCCCTCGACGTGTCCGTGCAGGCGGAGATCATCCGCATGCTCCGGGGACTTCGCGGCACCGTCGACAGTGCCATGCTCTTCATCTCGCACAACCTGGCCGTCGTACAGCAGGTGTGCGACGACGTAGCTGTGATGAGCAACGGCGTCATTGTGGAACAGGGCCCTGTCGCCTCCGTCTACCGCAACCCGCAGCACGAATACACCGCCGAACTGCTCGCCTCCGTGCCAGGAGCTCCCGGCTTCACACTCGACTGATCGAGCTCCACCTCCTGAAACGGCGTCCAATGACTCTTCCTCCTTCGTCCGACTCTCAACTCTTCGTCGGCGGCCGGATCTTCACCGGCCGTTCAGAGGACGATTTCGCCAGCGCGTTCCGCATCCGGGGAACGACGTTCGAGTGGGTCGGTGACGAGGCGGATGTCTCGGCTGCCGAACGCAGTGACGCGATCGATCTCGGCGGGCGCACGGTCGTTCCCGGATTCCTCGACGTGCACACGCATCCGTCGTTCATGGCAGAACTGATCGACGCCGTCGAGTGTCTGCCACCCGACGTCCTCTCGGTCGATGCGTTGCTCGCGGCACTCCGCACGCATCCGAATCTGGGGCGTGGAAACCACCTGTGGATCGAGGGTTTCGGCTTCGACGAGAGTAAGTATCCTGAGGGACGCAAACCGACCGCGCGCGATCTGGACGCCGTCTCGGCGACACAACCCATTCTGCTGCGCCGGTGTGATGGACACACCGCTGTGTGCAACAGCCGCGCGCTCGAGCTTGCCGGGATCACCAGGGACACGCCAGACCCAGCCGGCGGACGCTTCGAACGCTTCGAGGATGGCTCCCCCACCGGTGTCCTCGTGGAAACGTCAGCCATGCGCGTCGTTGAACAGTTGATGCCTGTGCGCGACGCGCGTGACACGGCGAACCGGATCTCCCGGCTGGGCGAGCACTTCCTCTCTCGTGGGATTGTGGCTGTGGACGATCTGATGGCGACCTGTATCGAAAGTCCCCTGGAAACGTTCCGGGCGGCGGAGCGAGCGGGATTCGAGCTGCAAGTCGGTCTCTATTACGCGTGGACCGCCATCGCCGACGGCGCGCTCGATGAAGAAACTCCCGAGCACCGCAGCGGGCGGGTGAAGATCGCGGGTATCTAGGTCCTGATGGACGGTGCCTACTCCGATCGGAATGCCTGGACCGAGGACGAATATCCCGACTCTTGCAGCAATCACGGCATCCGGACGATTACCGACGAGGAACTGCGCCGTGCCGTCGGCTGGGCGCGCGAGAACGCCGTACAGGTCGCGATCCACGCGATGGGCGACCGATCGCTCAACCACGTCATCGATATGTTCGGCGAAGAGGAGCCATGGCTGGAGACGATTCCGTCCATCCGCCTCGAGCACGCGACCCTCGTCGACAGCGCCATGATCGACCGTCTGAACGCCGCGACGATGACGTTCGGCATCGCGAGCCACACGATCTTCCTCTTCGCCGAGTACGACAGCTACGAGAAGAACCTGTCGAAGACGCAATTCGATATCGCTTACCCGATCCGCTCGCTCTACGAGCGCCTGCCGGTCACCGCGCTGTCGTCCGACAACCCCGCGACGGCCTGGACGGATGCCGACAACGTCTTCGTTTCGATTCAGGCGGCGGTGCTTCGCAGGGCGTACAACGGCGCCGACATCGGTGCTGCTGAGGCGATCACCGTTCCTCAGGCCGTCCTTCTCTACACAGCCCGGGCCGCGCAGCTCTCCCCGCTCGACGGTGTTGGGCTCATCAGCGAGGGATTCGAGGGCAGCTTCGCTGTGCTCGACCATGATGTCTTCACCATCCCGGCCGACGAAATCGACTCAGTGCGCGTGGCCGAAACCTGGGTGCAGGGTCGCCGGGCATACGTGCGTGGCTGAAGCCGGTCAGTTCCCAGATCGCCTGACAGTGTGTGCCACGACGAGGTCTAGTTCTGGGACTGAAACGGATTGAATCGCCGGTCGTGAGCTTCTTCGTCAGGGGCGGGCATCGAATCGTCGGCGATAACTGAACGGCGTACTGCCGAAGGCGGAGACGAAGTTCTGCCGGAGGGTCACCGTATTACTGAACCCGATCGACGCGGCAACCTGGTCGACGGCACGCCTCCGCCGAAACGGTACACACAACGCTCATGGCCCTGCTCAACTCGAACTTCGCCGCCGTCGCCACCACCGACGCCTGGAGCAGCGCCCTTAAGGACGGCCAGGCGCTGCCCAAGGACAACCTCGTAACTTCGGCTCTTCTGGGCGCGCAGCGATAACGCCGTCGGCGCGGTACCCAGGCCATAGTCCGTTTCATTAGAAATAGTGATTGGTATTCGTTCGAAACGATCGCTTTTGCTGATGCATTGCTTACTTCAGACTGTTTGAATCCGGAACGAGATCTTTGGGCGTTCCCTAATCACTAGGAATCTGATGACTGACAGCGCACACTCGCAGCCCGTAACCGCACCCGCATCTGACTCGGTCGACCCCGCTTTGGGCGTGGAGACGATCGGTCTCGTGCGTCGCTGGCTGAAGGAGGCTTCGGCGATCAAGGTGGATGCGTCGGGCGCACAATTGGCTGGGGTATTGAAGGATCCGGCTGGGCTTGATTTCACCGTCGCATTCGTCGACGGCGTAGTGCGGCCCGAGGATGTACGCGTAGCCGCGCGGACGCTGCGACAAATCGCACCCGGCGTGCCTCTATTCCTTCCCGCGCCAATACGCGCCGCGGTGAAGCTTGGCGGTCACATGGCGCCGATTCTGCCTGGGGTGGTAGTACCGATCGCACGTTACGTGCTTCGCGACATGGTCAAGCACCTCATCATCGACGCCACCGACGCAAAGCTCGGCCGCGCGATCGCCCGAACCAAGAAGGACGGAGTGCGGCTAAACGTCAACCTTCTCGGTGAGGCCGTGCTGGGCAAGCAGGAGGCCGCGCGCCGTCTCGCCGGGACTCACCGGCTCCTGGCGCGCGACGACGTCGACTACGTCTCCATTAAGGTTTCATCAACCGTGGCACCGCATAACCCGTGGGCATTCCCCGAGGCCGTCTCCGACATCATCGATGAGCTGACGCCACTGTTCACGCAAGCGTCAGCCGCTCGTACTCCGAAGTTCATCAACCTCGACATGGAAGAGTACAAAGACCTAGACCTGACCATTGAGGTGTTCACTCGCATCCTCGATCGACCCGAGTTTCTCAATTTTGAAGCAGGAATTGTCCTTCAGGCATACTTGCCCGACGCCCTCTCAGCGATGATCCGGCTCCAGGAGTGGAGTGCTCGGCGGCGAAGTCGAGGCGGTGCCGGCATTAAGGTGCGCCTTGTGAAGGGTGCCAACTTGCCCATGGAGCACGTGGAAGCATCGATCCACGGCTGGCCCCTTGCGACATGGAGCACCAAGCAGGATTCCGACACGAACTACAAACGTGTGCTCGATTACGCTCTCACGCCAGAGCTCATCCACAACGTCAGAATCGGGGTGGCCGGCCACAACCTCTTCGACATCGCCTACTCCTGGCTGCTGGCTGGCAGTCGCGGCGTAAGGCACGGCATTGAGTACGAAATGCTTCTCGGTATGGCGCAGGCTCAGGCCGAGGCAGTCCGACGTGAAGTCGGTTCCCTGCTCCTGTATACACCGGTGGTGTCCCCCGCTGAGTTCGACGTGGCAATCGCCTACCTCATCCGGCGTCTCGAAGAAGGTGCTTCCGCTGATAACTTCATGTCGGCCGTCTTCGAACTCGATGCTAACGAAGCGCTTTTCGAGCGGGAGGCGCAGCGCTTTCTTACGTCAGTCGAAGCGCTTGATGGCCTGGTGCCTTCACCGCACAAAGTGACGGACCGCTACGCGGCAGTGCCGAAGGCAAGGTTCGGTGCGTTCGAGAATACGCCCGACTCCGATCCGTCCGTGTTGGCAAACCGTGAATGGGCGGCTGCGATCCTGGACCGCGCACGTAACTCGACACTGGGCGTGGAATCGCTCGCTGCGGCACAGATAGGCGATGCCCAGGCGCTTGACGTGGCCTTGACTGCATCCAAACGAGCAGGCGAGACTTGGGCGCAACTCTCAGGTGACGAACGCGCAGTGATCCTGCACAGGGTCGGCGACGAGTTCGAAGCGCGGCGTGCCGACTTCCTGGAGATCATGGCAGCGGAAGGCGGCAAAACGATTGACCAAGGCGATCCGGAAATCTCCGAGGCAATCGACTTCGCGCACTATTACGCCGAGCTCGCCCGCGAGCTGGACCACGTAGACGGCGCGGACTACACCCCGGCAGGGATCACGCTTGTGACCCCACCGTGGAATTTCCCAGTTGCCATTCCGGCGGGCGGGGTATTGGCCGCACTGGCGGCCGGGTCAGCGGTCATCCTGAAGCCGGCTGCTCTCACTGCTCACTGCGGTGCCGTCATCGCCGAATGCCTGTGGCGTGCGGGCGTTCCCCGTGACACAGTGCGCTTGCTTCAAGTTTCTGAGCGTCGGCTCGGGCAAACCTTGATTGCGCATCCGCACATCGATCGGGTCATCCTCACCGGCGCATACGAGACGGCAGAGTTGTTCCGCTCTTTCCGCCAGGACCTCCCGCTTCTCGCGGAAACCAGTGGCAAGAATGCCATTATTGTGACCCCTTCAGCTGATCTCGATCTCGCAGTGAAGGACGTCGTCGCATCAGCTTTCGGCCACGCTGGCCAGAAGTGCTCCGCCGCCTCGCTCGTGGTTCTCGTAGGGTCGGTGACTACTTCGCACCGCTTTCGCACGCAGCTGATCGATGCAGTGTCGTCGCTCACGGTTGGTTACCCCACGGATGCCGCCACTCAGATGGGACCAATCATCGAGCCAGCGAGCGGCAAGCTTCACAAAGGTCTGACAAGCCTGGGCCGATACGAAACCTGGCTGATTGAGCCCCGCCAGCTGGACGAAAGTGGTCGTCTCTGGTCCCCGGGTGTCCGGGACGGCGTACGGCGCGGATCTGAGTACCACCTCACCGAGTATTTCGGTCCGATCCTGGGAATCATGACCGCCGACACTCTGGAGGAAGCGATCTCCATCGTCAACGACATAGAGTACGGCCTGACCTCCGGGCTACACGCCCTCGACCCGGCAGAGATAGACCTGTGGCTGAAATCAGTCGAGGCGGGCAATCTCTATGTCAACAGGGGAACCACCGGCGCAATAGTACAGCGTCAGCCTTTCGGCGGGTGGAAGAAATCCGCCGTGGGGCCTGGTACCAAGGCTGGTGGACCGAATTATCTCATCGGCCTTGGGTCTTGGTCGTCACGTAACGCAACGCAGGGCGCGGTAATCATCGACCGTCGTGTCACGAGACTCATCGAAGCGTCGCGAGAAGCGTTGTCTACCGGAGACTCGGCATTTGTAGAGCGCGGGGCGGCCAGCGACGCTCTCGCGTGGCAGGAGCGCTTTGGACCCGCCACCGACGCTACTGGGCTTACGGCGGAACGCAACATCCTCCGCTATCTGCCGTTTGACAAACCGGTACTCGTGCGGCTGGCAGCGGGCGAGCCGCTCGCACACCTCGTACGGACCGTCGCCGCGGCTGCATTGAGCGGCACACCGATCGTTGTCTCGAGTGCTCAGGAGCTTCCCGGCCCTCTGGCCCGCGCTTTGCGAGGTGTTGCGCCAGAAGTCGCCGAGGGAGAAACAGACCGAGACTGGAACGAACGTGTGGCGCGAGCCGGTGCGACCCGAATCAGGTTGCTGGGCTCCGCCGCGGCCACTATCACGGCTGCGACGAGCGGTCGTCCGGACGTGACGGTCTACGCAAATCCAGCGACCGAGGCGGGCCGGATAGAACTCCTGCCCTTCCTGCGGGAACAGGCGGTGTCAATAACTGCCCACCGATTCGGGACACCCAACCACCTCACCGACAACCTGATCTAAGTCCGTACCGCAGGTGAGCCATCTTGAGCCATCACGAAGAAGGTCCCGGTAAAGATTTCTTCTACCGGGACCTTCATAGCGGGCGGGCTGACGTGATTCGAACACGCGACCCCTTGTAAGGAAATAACCTAAACTCGGGTTTTACCGAAAATCTCCGAAAACTGGCGGATTCCCTTGTGTTTACAGGGAACCGGGCGGTTCACTGCCTCCAATTGTACTCGG
>NZ_JBKJWH010000144.1:0-39143 GCF_046716805.1 Mycetocola sp.
CCCTCCTTCTCGGTGGGGTCGACAGTACCAACTCACAGCGGACGGCGCAGAACTGCGGTCCGGGCTCGATAGGGCAACGTCGAGCCGTCGCGGCCAGTTCACCTCCGCGTAACCGGAAGAGAGGGAGCTGTTGGATTGGCCTGCCTAGCGTGACTTGCCGGAGGGGGCACGCACAATCGGTGTGGCGCCCGCCAGAAGGAGAGCGCATCATGACAACCTTCGACGACATCATCCTTGACGACACCGAGGATGCCGGCCGCAGCGACGCGGCACTGGCCGACGAAGAACTCGAGACCATCGAGATCGAACTGGTCGTCCTCGACATGGCCGGCACGACGGTGAAAGACGACGGTGTGGTTGAGCGAGCGTTCCAGCTCGCCGCGGAACGCTCCGGGATTACCCGAACCGAGGCCGAGCGCGCTGACGCCCTCGCCTATGTCCGCGCCACGATGGGCCAGTCGAAGATCGACGTCTTCCGAGTCCTCGCCGACACCGAAGAGGATGCGGTTCGGGCGAACGACGCTTTCGAGATGGCCTACGGCGAGATCGCGGCCGCCGAAGGCGTCGCGGCGATCGACGGTGCCGAGGATGTGCTTCGTGAATTGCGGGAGGCGGGAGTCAAGATCGCCCTCACCACCGGCTTTTCCCGGGGCACGCAGGATGTTCTCCTCGACGCTCTCGGCTGGAACGACCTCGTCGACCTGACCCTGTCGCCCGCTGACGCGGGGAGGGGCAGACCGTTCCCGGATCTGCCCCTGACGGCACTTCTCCGCACGTCGGTGAGCCGGGTCGATGCGGTCGTCGTCGTCGGCGATACGGCGAGCGACATGCTGTCAGGCTCTGCCGCCGGCGCCGGACTCGTGGTCGGCGTGCTGACCGGGGCGCACGACGCGGCGACTCTCGAGGAAGCGGGTGCGGACGTGATTCTCAACAGCATCGCCGATCTTCCTGCCGTCCTCGGGTTGCGGTAGCGGGCGCGAGCAGTTCGGTTTCGAGGGATGCGACGCCTCCGGCGTCGTGGGGGCAAACGAGAGAGAGATGGGGAGATCGCAATGACGCGACAGTTCGTTATGGGAGTGGGGCGGGACGTACTCGTCCGCCCGTCACCGTTCGCCATGGTGTGGCAGGGTGCGGGGCGCCCGCACGAACCGATCGCCGTGCCGGGGGTCTCGCTCGCCGCGGGTGAGCTGCTCGTCGAGGTCGAACTCGCGACGGTCTGCAGATCGGATGTGCACACCGTTCTCGGCCGCAGAACCGCGGCGACGCCGGTGATTCTCGGCCACGAGCAGGTCGGCCGGGTGGTCGCTGTCGGGGCGGGCGCGACAGCGTCGTCTGGGGTGCCTGTGGTCCCCGGCATGCGCGTGGTCTGGTCGGTCACCGTCAGTTGCGGGCACTGTGATCGGTGTGAGCGCGGATTGTCGCAGAAGTGCCGATCGCTCGCGAAGTACGGGCACGACCGGGTGCATCGAGGCTGGGAGCTCAGCGGCGGTTTCGCGAGCCATGTGCAGGTGCGCGCCGGTTCCACGGTGGTGCTGCTCGACGAGAACCTGCCAGCGAAGGTTGCTGCGCCGGCGTCCTGCGCCAGCGCGACCGTCGTCGCGGCGCTGGAGGCGGCATCCGCGTCGGTCGCTCTCTCGGGTGCCACCGTCCTCATCACCGGTGCGGGCATGCTCGGCCTGACGGCGACCGCGATGGCGACGGATGCCGGCGCCCACGTCATCGTGTCGGATCCTGTCGCCGCCAGGCGGAGCGCTGCGCTCGATTTCGGTGCGGCGGGTGTTGCAGACCCGACGGTCGCGCACCTCGCGGTCACCGGGATCGGGGGTGTGCTCGCCGCTGCGGCCACGGCCGGAGCGGCTGAACCCCTCATCGTGCTCGAGATGTCGGGGTCGCCGGTGGCCGTGCGGTCCGCACTCCGGGTCGTCGGTGTCGGCGGCGTCGTGGTGCTCGTCGGCAGTGTCTCGCCCGGCGGCGAGATCGGCCTGGACCCCGAGGTCCTCGTGCGGAACCACCTGACGCTGCGGGGCGTGCACAACTACTCGGGCAGGCACCTGGAGCAGGCGGTCGACTACCTCGCATCCGCCTGGCACAGTTACCCGTTCGCGGAGCTCGTGGGGGAGACTCTGCCGCTCGAGCGGATCGACGAGGCCCTCGTGCTTGCCGCAACCGGCAGGCACCCGCGGATAGCACTCGACCCGCACCGCACGGGGTAGTGCGGTACGGGCCGAGGAGTCGCGCGTCCGATCACGGGACGCCCGTCAGCGTTGTCAGACGTCAGGAGGCGGTGGCCTGGACGCGGATGAGGTTCGCCCACGGGTCATCGAAGCTCAGGGTCTGGCCGTCGTCGCGGACCTGGACCTTGTGGTGGGTGAGGCGCTCGGTCAGCTCGCCGAGGGAATCCGCCTCGGGAACGACGATGTCGATGCGGCCGAGACCGAGGGCGGGCATCCGTGGGCCAGCACCGCGTGAGTTCCACACGTTCATCGCCATGTGGTGGTGGTATCCACCGGCGGAGACGAAGAGGGCCTGGTTGCCCATCGAGGTCGTCGCGTCGAAGCCGAGCGTGTTGACGTAGAACTGGCGGGCGGATGCCACGTCACCGACGGACAGGTGGACGTGGCCGATCTGCGCGCCGCCGAAGACGGACTCGTCGTCTGGCGTCGTCTGGCCCTGCTCGGTGAGGTGCTGTGACAGGAACTCGTTCGGGTCGACGTACAGCGTGGCCATTTCGACCTGGCCGTGTACCCAGCTCCACTCGGTGCGGTCGCGGTCCCAGTACAGTTCGACGCCGTTGCCCTCGGGGTCGGTGAAGTAGAAGGCGATGCTCACGAGGTGGTCGGCGCTGCCGGTGAAGGTCCCCGGCGCTTTACGGGCGACCGAGTACAGTGCGGCGGCGAGTGCCGCCTTCGACTCGAAGACGATGGCGGTGTGGAAGAGGCCGGCCGATCCGGGTGAGGCGTGCTTGAGTTCGGGGGCGTGCTCGAGGATGACGGCTGGGACGCCCCCGCGGCCGAGTGTCACGGTGTGTTCGGTGGTCGACAGCACACGGAGGGTGACGGCATCCGTGTAGTAGGTCGTCATCGCATCGAGGTCCGCCACGAGGAGGGTGACCGGGCCCATGGCGGTGTCGGCGGCAAGTTTGTCTGTGGTTGCGAGCGAGTTCATGATGGGTATAACTATAGTTGTAGCGACAACATTCCCCTACCCGGAGAATTCTTTCGGACCTCGACCGCCGAACCCTTCTGCGGTTTCGGGCATCTGCGCTTCAACTCAGCCGGCGGGGATCGCGCGTTTCCGCAGGTCGAGCAGGCTGAGGATCAAAGCGACGGCGAGCAGCGCGACGATGATCACCGTGCCGCGCTCGTAAGCATCCCGGTAGATCGTCACCGGGTTGTCGAGGTCCTGCTCGGCGTACAGGGTCGCAAAGAAGGTGCTCGAGGCGACGGCGACACCGATGGCTGTGCCGACGCGCTGGCCGACCTGAGCCACCGAACCGGCGACGCCGCCCTGGGTGACCGGGACGTCCTGAAGGGTCAGGGTCTGGTTCGGCGAGATGACGAACCCGCCGCCCGCGCCAGCGATGGTGAGGACCGCCGCGAGAAGCCACGGCATCCATTCTTCATCGGCGAATGCGACGATGGGAAGTGTGGCAGTGATGCCGATGCCGGCGAGCACCACACCCAGTACGACAACGGGCCGGCCATGCGTATTGACGAGGCGACCGCCGAGCCACGACGTCACAGCCGAGGCGAGCGCGAAGGGGATCGACACCATGCCGGCATAGACGGCCTCGAGTCCCAGGCCCTGCTGGAGGAACAGCGTGACGATGAGGAACAGGGCAGGGATCGCCGCGAAGTACGCCGTCGCGATGAGGATGCCGTTCCGGTACGACGCGAGACGGAGCAGCCCGAAGTGCACGACGGGCGACTTGCCGATGCGGAGGTAGCGGCGTTCCCACCAGACGAAGGCGGCACCGGCCACGAGGAACCCGACCAGCCAGAACCAGCGCCGCGGATCGTCGGTCGGGCCTCCTGTGGTGAGAACGAAGGGCAGCATCAGGCTGAAGGTGGCTGCTCCGAGCAGGAGGATCCCGGTGACGTCGAGGTTCTTCACCCCGGCCTCGTGGACCTGTGTCTTCGGCAGGAGCCGCCACGCGAACCAGATCGCGATGAGGCCGAGGGGAATGTTCATCCAGAACAGCAGCCGCCAGCCGTTCTCGAGTCCGCCGATGGCGATGAGCAGCCCGCCGAGGGTTGGACCGAACGCCGTCGACAGACCGATCACGGCTCCGAACAGCCCGAATGCCTTGCCGCGCTCACGACCCTGGAACAGTTGCTGGATCAGCCCGAGTACCTGCGGCATCTGGATGCCGGCGGCGACGCCCTGCAGGATGCGGCCGAGCACCAGGATCTCGATCGTCGGCGCGATCGCGCACAGCAGGCTCGCCAGCATGAAGGAGGTCAGGCCGATGAGGAACATGTTGCGGCGCGAACGGATGTCACCGAGACGCCCCGAGGGGACGAGCGCGAGTCCGAAGGCCAATGCGTAACCGGCGACGATGAGCTGCAGTTCGGTGGCACCACCGCCGAGCGATTCCTCGATCGACGGCAAGCCGACGTTCACCTTCGAAAGGTCAAGAATGGTGAGGCAGGCAACGCCGACACACACCCAGAAGCTTTCCCACTTGACTCGATTGGCGTGGGCGTCGTTGGGAGAGAGATCAGACATCTCTCAGAACACTACGCGGTCAGGCGGTCGAGCAATTCCCGGTAGCGGGATGCTGTCTTTTCAACTATCTCGGCGGGGAGCTCAGGAGGTGTTCCGGTCTGGTCCCAGTTCGCTGCGAGCCAGTCGCGGACGATCTGCTTGTCGAAGCTCGCCATCCGGGCCTCGGCGGTTGCGGCGGAGGCGTAGACGTCGGCGTCCCAGTACCGGGAGGAGTCCGAGGTGAGGACCTCGTCTCCGAGGGTCAGCACCCCGGTGTGCGGGTTCCGGCCGAACTCGAACTTGGTGTCCGCGAGGATCACTCCCCGTTCCTCCGCGATGGCGGACGCTTGCGCGTAGATCGCGAGGGACGCGTCTCGCAGTGCCGTGGCATCCGCTTCGCCGACCAGCTCGATGCTCGCTTCGAACGAGATGTTCTCGTCGTGTTCACCCATCGGCGCTTTGTACGCCGGCGTGTAGAGCGGTTCGGGGAGGCGGTCACCGTTGTTGAGGCCGTCGGGCAGCGGGATGCCGCAGACGCTTCGCGATGCGACGTATTCCTTCCAGCCCGAGCCGGTGAGGTAACCGCGCACGACGCATTCGACCGGGAACATGTCGAGCTTCTGCACGAGCATGGCGCGGCCGGCGACCTCGGTCGGGATGGCCTCGGCGGCGGTGCCGTCACCTGCCTGTTCGTCGGCGGGGAGGAGGTGGTTCGGGATGTCGAGCCGGTCGAACCACCACAGGCTCAGAGCGGTGAGGAGCTCACCCTTGCCCGGAATGCCGGGGGAGAGCACGTGGTCGAATGCGCTGACCCGGTCGCTTGCGACGACGAGAAGAGCATCGGATGCCGCACCCTCGCGTTCGTACAGGTCCCGAACCTTGCCGGAGTAGAGATGGGTCCAGCCGGGCAGGTTCGTCGATGCGCTCACCCGTCCATTATCGCGCCGGATCGGGCCTCTCGACGCTGGCCGGTCTCCGCCGAGGCGCGGGAGCGCTGCGAAATGGCAGTTGCGCACCCAAAACGGGGACTTTTCGGCGTTTTGGGTGCGCGATCGTCATCTCGCCGCTGGACGCGGAGAGGTCGGCTACTTCGCGACCCGCGCCGCGATGTCCGTCCGGTGCTGTGCGCCCGCGAGCGCGATGTGGCCGAGCGCCTCGTAGGCGCGCGCCCGTGCCTCGGTGAAGTCGTTGCCGAGCGCGACCACGCTGAGCACCCGGCCGCCGGTCGAGACGAGGTCGTCGCCTCGGATTCCGGTCGCCGCGTGGGCGATGTGGACGCCGGGCACGGCATCCGCTTCGGCGAGGCCGGTGATCGGGCGCCCGGTGACCGGCGTTCCGGGGTAGTTCTCGCTCGCCAGCACGACGGTGACGGCGGATGCCGGCGCGAACGTTGGGCGGTCGCCGTCCGCGAGGGTGCCGGTGGCGGCCGCGTAGAGCAGCTCGGAGAGCGGCGACTCGAGGCGCGGCAGCACGACCTGCGTCTCCGGGTCGCCGAAGCGCGCGTTGAATTCGATGACCCGGATGCCGCGGTCCTCGGCACCCTCCCGCCGGGATGTGAGGATGAGGCCGGCGTAGAGCAGCCCGATGAAGGGGGTCTGCTCCTCGGCGAGCTGCGCGACGACGGGCTTCGCGATCGTCTCGAGCACCTCGGCGACGAAAGCGCCCTCGCTGCCGAACGTCTCGTCGAGCCACGGCAACGGCGAGTACGCGCCCATGCCACCGGTGTTGGGACCTTCGTCGCCGTCGGTGAGGCGCTTGTAGTCCTGCGCGGGGGACAGGGGCACGACGGTGTGTCCGTCGCTGACGAAGAACAGCGAGACCTCCTGGCCATCGAGGAACTCCTCGACAAGAACACTGCCGTGATCCAGATATGTGCGGGCGTGTTCAACGGCGGCATCGCGGTCGGTTGTGACGAGCACGCCCTTGCCGGCGGCAAGGCCGTCGGCTTTGACGACATACGGGGCTCCGAACAGGTCGAGAGCGATCTCGGCCTCGGCCAGGGTCCCGGCGCGGCGGGCACGCCCGGTGGGCACGCCGGCGACATCCATCACGCGCTTGGCGAAAGTCTTCGAGCCCTCAAGTTCGGCGGCAGCACGGCCCGGCCCGAAGACGGGAATTCCCTGCTCTCGAAGTTCGTCGGCGACACCGGCGACGAGCGGAGCCTCCGGCCCGATCACGACAAGGGCGATGGCCTCGGCGATGGCGTAGTTGGCCACCGCGACGGGGTCGTTCGGGTCGAGATCGACGGTCGTCGCAACCTGCGCAATCCCCGCATTCCCAGGAGCCGCACGGACGTCGTGGCCGGCGTCCTCACTCAGGAGCGACAGGATGATGGCGTGCTCTCGCGCACCCGAACCGAGGACAAGAATCTTCACGCGTACTAGCCTAGAGCGCATGGCACGTGCCCGTATTCCGGATGACGTCGGCCGCGACGCGGTCGACCGCGCCGTCCGTGAGGCGGCGTCGCGCGACGAGATAGCGACCGCCGTGCGGTACACCCTCCAGTTGCTTGCCGAGCGGTCGAGCGGCAACACGCTCGAGGTTCGTGTGCCCCCGTTCGGCGCCGTTCAATGCATCGAAGGGCCACGACACACCCGCGGAACCCCGCCGAACGTCATCGAGACGGATGCCGAAACCTGGCTTGCCCTCGCGACCGGTGCGCTGTCGTGGCCGGACGCCGCGTCATCCGCTGCCGTCACCGCCTCCGGGCAGCGCGCGGACCTGACCGGACACATCCCGGTCCTGCGCCTGCCGCGCTGACCGCGAATGCACCGAATGCGGATGCCGCGTCAGCCGCGACTTCATCTGTTGCGGACGCAGACACCCGGTGTGCCGCGTGTCCCGGTCCGGAACGCGTGAACGGGCGATCGGCGAAGAACGCCGCTCAGGGCTGCGGCCCCCGAGCGACCGGCTGGGCCGGCAGGCGGTCGGTCTCTCCGAGTGACCGTCGGGCCAGCAACGTCGCACCCGCAACGGCGGCTGGCATGGTGACAAGCGCCCCGAACGGCACAAGGAAGAGCAGGAACACGGCGACGCCGAACCCGAGTGTCGTGGAGCGACGGGCACCGAGCGCAGCGCGGCGCTGTTTGAGCGAGAGCCCGCGGCGTTCAAATGCCGGTGTCGAGAGCTCGAGCGCCAGGAACCAGCCGCCGGTGATGGCCCCGAGGATCCAGGCGAGAACCGTGCCGACGAGGGGGATGAAGCCGAGAACAAAGAGGCCGAGTCCAATCACGAGGGTGATGAGCAGTACCCGCAGCGATTCCCCGATTCCGCGGGCGATCGAGGCGAGGAGTGGGGCTTCCACCTCCTGTGGAACGCCACCGAGCGACTGTTCCACCCGCTCGGAGATCTTCTCGAAAAAGGGCTGGCCGATCAGCAGGGTGATCGCTGTGTAGCTGTAGACAAAAATGAGCAGGCCGGCGCCGGCGAGGGCAACCATGACGAGCAGGCGAATGCCGGTTCGGTACACCGCGTCCCACCCGTCAGCGAACGGGGTGAGGAAGGTGGAAATGGTCTCCAGGTTGAGCGCCAGCACCACAGCCGCTGCGACGATGATCACGAGAGTGACCAGCCCCGGGATCGCGCCGATCACCATCAGTCGCGGCGAGGTCACCCAGAGCCGGAACCCCCGGCCCAGGAGGCGGATGCCCATCCCGAATCCGGGGAGGAAGCCGGGCTTCGTTGTCTCGCTCATCATGCTCACAGGGTATTAGTTGAGCGCCGGCCCGGGCGCGTGGTTGCGGGTCGCCGTCTCGTTTCGCAGATCGCCTTAGACCTGGCTGCCGCCTTTCGCGAGGCTTCGCCTCGCGCCCGGGACCCACACCCGTCCGCATAAGCGACAATAGAGATATGAACACTGAGCCAGCGCGTCCTGAGCCAGACTCCCCTCCCGCACCGTCCGACTCGTCCGTCGGTCGAGCCGGTCGTCGGCAGGTAGCGGTCCGGCGCTCGCCGAAGTACGGCAACTTCGCCACCGTCGGCGCGCTGCTCGGAGCGGTCGCAGCCTTCGTGCTCACGGTCGCGATTCCACAGGATCTCGACTACGCGCGGGCGAACGGGTTCGCCGAGTATTCGCAACTTCAGATCTTCGGGTTCCTGCTGCTCATCGGCCTCGTGGTCGGCATCGGCCTGGCCCTCACGGTCGCCATCCTTCTCGACCGCAGAAGCAGCCGGAGAAGCCGCATCGTCGAAGCGGATAGAGTTGACGTGCATGAGGCCCCCGACGCAGGGACGCCCGCCGGGACGGAAACGATCGACACGGCATCCGCTCCGGCCCTCGAGCAAAACCCCCCGCAGATTCCCCCCACCACGAACGAGGGCAAAGCGTGAGCACACACTCCCCGGCCGACGACTCCTCCTCGAGTTATCGGCAGGCCGGTGTTGACACGGCGGCCGGGGACCTGGCCGTCTCGCTGATGAAGTCAGCGGTCTCGAACACCCACGGCCCCGAAGTTCTGGGCGGCGTCGGCGGATTCGCCGGTCTCTTCGACGTGTCCTTCCTCACCTCCTTCAGGCGCCCGCTGCTTGCGACATCAACCGACGGCGTCGGCACGAAGGTCGCGATCGCGCAGGCCATCGACAAGCACGACACGATCGGCCAGGACCTCGTCGGGATGGTCGTCGACGACATCGTCGTGGTCGGAGCGAAGCCGCTCTTCATGACCGACTACATCGCCTGCGGCAAGGTCGTCCCGCAGCGCATCGCCGACATCGTGGCCGGAATCGCCCGCGCCTGCTCCGCGACCGGCACCGCCCTCGTCGGCGGCGAGACGGCCGAGCACCCCGGCCTCCTCGGCCCCGATGACTACGACGTCGCCGGTGCGGCAACCGGAGTGATCGAGGCAGACGACCTGCTCGGCGCCCACCTCGTCCAGGACGGCGACGCGGTCATCGCGCTCGAGTCCTCCGGGCTCCACTCCAACGGCTACTCGCTCGTGCGGCACATCCTCGCTCAGCGAGGTATCGACTTCACCGACACCTCCGCCGAGCTCGGCGGGGTCGTCGGCGAGGTGCTCCTCGAGCCGACCCGCCTGTACACCTCGCCGCTCCTCGCCCTGATCGCGCAGCACCCCGGCGCCGTCCATTCGCTGTCCCACGTCACCGGCGGCGGCATCGCCGCCAACCTGGCACGGGTACTTCCCGTCGGCAGCTGGGTCGAAGTCGACCGCAGCAGCTGGTCACCCGCCCCCGTCTTCCGTGCGCTGAGCGACCTCGCCTCCTCGACGCTCGAAAGCGCCGAAGGCACCTGGAACCTCGGCATCGGCTTCTTCGCCGTTGTGCGGGCGGATGCCGCAACCGCGATCGCGGCGGACCTCACGGCAGGCGGCATCCCCGCCTGGCAGGTCGGAACCGTGCACACGACGTCTCGGGACCTGACCGGTTTCGAACAGGGTGCGAAGGGTGTTGACGGCGGAGCCGTCCGCCTGGTCGGAAGCTACTCCCATTAACATCACCCCAACGCAAGGAGCCCGCTAGGTATGTGCGGCATCGTCGGCATCGTCTCACCGGAACCGGTCAACCAGCAGGTCTATGACGCTTTGCTGCTGCTGCAGCATCGCGGTCAGGATTCGACGGGCATTGCGACGGCCGACGGCCCGACCTTCCACATCCACAAGGCCAAGGGGCAGGTCAGGGAGGCGTTCCGCACCCGCGACATGAGGTCGCTGCAGGGCAAGATGGGCCTCGGCCACGTGCGGTACGCCACCAAGGGAGTCGCCGACAACGAGCAGGAAGCCCAGCCGTTCTACGTGAACGCGCCATACGGCATCATCCTCGTGCACAACGGCAACCTCACCAACACCCGTGAGCTGGCCAACCAGCTCTTCCACGTCGACCGCCGTCACGTGAACTCGACGAGCGACACAGAGATGCTGCTCAATGTGCTCGCCACCGAACTGCAGTCGCAGATCACCGGTCTCGAGCTGGATCCGGACCAGGTGTTCACCGCCGTGTCGCAGGTGCACGAGCGGGTCGAGGGTTCGTACGCCGCGATCGCCATGATCGCCGGTCACGGGCTGCTCGCATTCCGCGACCCGTTCGGCATCCGCCCCCTCATTCTCGGCCGCCGTTCCGCCGGTCTGGTGGGGGACGAGTGGATCGTCACGTCAGAGTCTCTCGTGCTCGAGAGCGCCGGATACGACATCGTGCGCGAGGTGGCCCCCGGCGAGGCGATTTTCATCACCACCTCCGGCGAAATGTACTCCCGTCAGTGCGCGAAGAACCCGCGACTCGTGCCGTGCTCGTTCGAGTATGTTTACCTCGCCCGGCCCGACTCGGTGATGAACGGGATCTCTGTCTACGAGGCTCGCCTTCGGCTCGGCGACCGGCTCGCGGACACCATCGCCCAGCACGCGCCGATGGGCGACATCGATGTGGTCATGCCCATCCCGGATTCGTCGCGCCCGGCGGCGATGCAGGTGGCCCAGAAGCTCGGCATCGAATACCGCGAAGGGTTCTACAAGAACCGTTACGTCGGCCGGACCTTCATCATGCCCGGTCAGGCGCAGCGCAAGAAGAGCGTCCGGCAGAAGCTCAACGCCATGTCGATGGAATTCACGGGCAAGAACGTTCTGATCGTCGATGACTCGATCGTGCGGGGAACAACGTCGAAGGAGATCGTCGACATGGCTCGCGCTGCCGGCGCGAACAAGGTCACTTTCACCTCCGCTGCGCCGCCCGTTCGCTACCCGCACGTCTACGGCATCAACATGCCGTCCCGCTCGGAACTGGTCGCCCATAACCGCAAGATCCCCGAGATCGCGCGGGAGCTCGGCGCCGACCAACTCATCTACCAGGAGGTCGAAGACATGAAGCGGGCGATCCTTCAGGGTTCGAACGTGACCGAACTCGAGATGAGCTGCTTCACCGGGGAATACGTCACCGGGACAGTCACGCCGGAGTACCTCGAGTGGGTCGAGCGCACCCAGCTTTCCTGACGAAGAGGCGTCTCCCGCCTGTATCGGCTGTGGACTGCCTTGTCAATGCTTGACGGGCTTTTGCCCCCATTTTTCATGGTCGTGACACCCTTTCCGTAGAGGAGGCACGACGACATGAGCCTGATATCACGACATTCCGAGCGGTTGTCGAGCCCGTTCAGCGAGGTGCGCCAGGGTGCACGCGATGAACTCCTGATGATTGTCGCCGGTGCCACCGGGGTGATTTCCGTGATCGGAGCCATCACCTGGGTCGTCGTCATCACCGTCGTCAACTGAGGCTCAGTTATCATCCGACAGGCTCGGCGACCAAGCGACGTCGTACGTCGACGAGCTCACTAACGAACGAGCTCAGTAACGAACGAGTTCAGTAACCAAGATCAGGCCCGTTTGGGCTCGCCCGCAGGGAAGTCGTCGGTGTACTCCGACCACTTCGCCGCTTCCTCGCTGTAAGCGTCGTCGTGCGAATGACCCGTGAGCTCACGCTCAAGCGCGTCGTAGTTCACATCAGGACTGAATGACTTAAGCTCACGCGCGATCTTGGTGTGCTTTGCCTTCTGACGGCCACGCCCCATGCGAGACCCCCTTACGAATTAGTAGCGGGGCGGTGAAGATCCGCCCTATGGTTTTCACCCACCAGGGAACGATAAAGACTAACCTCGATCTTAGCATGGCGGCCCGCTCAGATCGGCCGTCGACGGCGAGAGCAAGGGCGGGGCCCCGTTCTCGAATCCCCGCCCCGGTGTGCTGCTCGTCTTGTCCGGGTCTTGTTTACTCCGTCGTCGTTCCGAACGCCGCCCGGATGCCGTCACGAACGCGATCGAGGTCGGCGCGCAACTGCTGCACCGTGGCATCCGTCAGCGTGCCGGTCGCCACCTGCTGGCGAAGGTCCGAGCGGAGCTGCTGCCGGAACTGAGCGATCACCACGTCAGCGTCGTGGAGGGCTATTCGGCTGGTTGTGCGGGAGTCGGGTTCTTCCGTCGAGACGAACGGAGCGCTCGATGCCGCCTGTGTGGCCTGGCGTGCTGCGGACGCCAGGTCCGCCTTGAGGCTGCGCATGGCATCCGTGACGCCTGTGCGCACGTCGTCGGCGAGCCGGCGGACCGAGTCCGTGAGTTCGAGTTCGATGGCGTCGAGGTCGCCCTGGCGGCCGTCGAGTTCGCGGCGCCCGGCTTCCGTAATCGAGTACACGGTTTTGCGGCCGTCGCTTTCCTTCGAGACGAGGCCCTCTTCCTCGAGCTTCGCCAGCCGGGGGTAGATCGTGCCGGCGCTCGGTGAGTAGGTTCCTCCGAAACGGTCGGAGAGGGACTGGATCAGTTCGTAGCCGTGCTTGGGGCCTTCCGCGAGCAGGCTCAGCAGGTACAGGCGGAGGCTCCCATGGCTGAAGACGGGGCTCATGCCACGCCTCCCGTCGAGAAAGCGTCGTCGGTGTCGGCTGACGCTGGATTCGAACGGCGGATCACGGTGACGTTGCCTGAGACCGAGTTGGCGACCACATCGGTGTAGAAGTTGCCGTCCCCCTCGGTGGTGCTCTTGAACCCGCGACCGCGAGTGCCCTTGATGACGGAATTGTCGAGCTGCAGCCTGCCGGACACGGTGTTGACGACGTAACGGGTGCCGACGTCCGGGGACAGGCGGGCCGTCAGGTTGCCCGAGACCGTGTTCGTCGAGATGCGGTCGCAGTGGCCGTGCGCGTCGACGAAGACGTCGCCTGAGACGCCGTCGCTCGAAAACTTCGAGATGCTTCCCGATGCTGTGATGTCGCCGGAGACGGTGTGGGCGTTGATGGCCCCGATGTGAGACTGGACGCTGATCTCGCCCGAAACGCTGTTGAGGTCGAGGTCGCCGGTCACGCCTTCGACCTGCAGTTCTCCGTTGACCGTCGACAACTTGGCGCTGGTCTTCAACCCGGAGATGAGCGCGTTCGCGGACACCATGCCGAAGGTCAGTGCGACGCTGCGAGGTACGAGAACGCTGATCTCCGCCTTGGCCGAGTTCTGGCCGAACGATTTGAAGACGTCGAGGAAGTTCTCCCAGCCCAGCTGCGGGTGGTCGATTTCAAGGGTGTCTCCATCGATCGAAATCTTGAGGTCTTTTCCTGTGACGCTATGGACTTCGATGCGAGCCGACTGTTCATCGTGGCCGAGAATGTCGATCTGACCGCCGATGAGGCCGACCTTGAGCTTGCGGACAAGCTCGACGTCGATGATGCGTGACTCCCCGGGGAGCACGACCCATTTTTCCAATGCCATTGTTCTTCCTTCTCCTGCCGACCAGAGGCCGATGCGAGGTCGCGATATATCGCGACTGGAGAACTTACGATATATCGCGTTCAGGGAGGAATCAAGGGGTCCCGAGGAACACTCAGGAACCAGGCTCAGTCGCGGTCGACGGGCAGGCCGGCGTCCGTCCACGCGGATGTGCCACCGTCGACGTTGACGACGTCGAAGTCGCGGGTCTCCAGGTATTCGGCGACTTTGCCGCTGCGACCGCCGACAGCACAGATCAGGTAGATCGTCTCGTCCTCGGGGAGTTCGTTGATCCGGTCGATGATCTGGCTCATCGGAATGCTCACGGCGCCGGCGGCGCGAACCTGGGCGAACTCGTCCGGCTCGCGTACGTCGACGACGGTGGCCCCCTGGAGCTTGGCGAGCTCGGTCACGGTGATGCTTTGCATGATTCTGGTCCCCTCGAAAAAGTTCGTCCTTGCGATTCTCCGCTCGACGGTCCCGTTTGGCTAATTGGCGGGGGAGTCCACGAACGGTTCGCTCGGCTTCACCGAACCCTCGAGTCCGTCGGGAACGCCGGCTCGCTGGGCGGCGTCTCCAGAAAGGGTGATGTGGAACCAGGGAATGGTGAGGTTACAGAGCGGGCCGACGAGCAGCGCGAAGAGGACGGTGCCGACTCCGACGTTTCCTCCGAGGATCCAGCCGGCGGCGAGAACGAAGATCTCGACTCCGGTGCGGCCGACCCAGATCGGCCAGCCGGTGCGCTCGTGGATGCCAGTCATCAACCCGTCGCGTGGACCGGCGCCGAAGCGCGCACCGATGTACAGGCCAGTGGCCAGGGCAAGGACGAACAGTCCGGCCGGGAACATCAGAATCCGCAGCCACAGGTCAAGGTCCTCCGGGATGAGCCACAGTCCGACATCCGCCGCGGGTCCGACGAGGAGCACGTTGAGCACGGTGCCGACGCCTGGCTTCTGTTTGAGCGGGATCCACAGAAGCAGTACGACCACTCCGACGCCGATGGTGATCGCTCCGAAGCCCCAACCCGTCTTCAGCGAGATGCCCTGGGTGAGCACATCCCATGGGGCCACGCCGATCGCCGCTCGGACGATGAGGGCGAGCGCAACACCGTACAACAGAAGACCCACGAGCAATTGGACGGCACGACGAAGCATGGTGTCCATCCAATTCTAAAATTGGCCTTACATCAAGAGGCCAATCTGCCTAGAGTGGCCTCATGTCTGAGGTCCACATCACCGCGCGGGCTCTCGCCGCGCTGCTCGGGCGCTGGCGCACTGCCGATGCCGCCTATCGTTCCCTTGCGGATCGCATCCGCCTGCTCATCCTCGACGGGCGGATACCGGCCGATACCCGGCTGCCCGCCGAGCGCGACCTCGCGGAGCGCCTCGACGTCAGCCGCACCACAGTGACGGCCGCCTACCGTGAACTCCGAGACAGCGACTTCCTCGAAAGCATCCGAGGTTCAGGGAGCATCGCGCAACTCCCCGGGGTCCGGCCTGGCCCGGTCCCGTCGAGCCCGCTCGGGTACCTCGACTTCAGCAAGGCCGCCCTGCCCGCAGCCCCACAACTCGCGGATGCCGCCCAGCGCGCTGCCCTCCGGCTTCCGCACTACCTCGACGCCTTCGACTACGACACGGTCGGACTGCCTGAGCTGCGATCTGCCATCGCCGACCGGTACATCGACGCCGGTCTGCCCACCTCGCCGGACGAGATACTGATCACCCTCGGGGCGCAGCACGCCATCGGACTGATCGCCCGGACGCATCTTTCCCGTGGCGACCGGGCGGTGATCGAGCACCCGACCTACCCGCATGCTCAGGACGCGCTCCGGGCAGCCGGTGCTCGACTGGTGCCTGTCGTCGTCACCGCCGAAGACGGCTGGAACACCGAGAACCTCGAGCAGGCCATCGACCAGTCCTCACCCACGATCGCCTATCTGATGCCTGACTTCCACAATCCGACCGGCGCGACGATGTCGGTCGAGGCTCGTCGACGAGTGTGCCGGGCGGCGGCGCGGCAGGGCACGGTGCTCGTCATCGACGAGACCACCGCTGAGCTCGACATCGACCGGGGTACGCCGTTCGTGCCGTTCGCCGCCTCGGACGACGCCGGCGCAAGCATCCTCACCGTGGGTTCCGTCGGCAAGACGGTGTGGGGAGGGCTTCGGATCGGCTGGATCCGGGCCGACCGCGGGGTGATCCGCAAACTCGTCGCCGCCCGCAGCGTCGGTGACCTCGGCACCCCGATCCTCGAGCAACTCACCGTGCTCGAGTTAGTGCCGACGATGCCAGACATCCTTCGCGGGCGTCGCCACCAGCTCGCGGCCACTCGTGATCTCGTCGAGCGGGTCCTCGCCGACCGGCTCCCTCACTGGGAAGTTCCCCATGTGAGCGGCGGCCTGGCGATCTGGGCCGGCCTTGGTGCGCCGGTGAGCTCGCAGCTGGTCCTCGCCGCCCGCAGCCAGGGGCTCCTCATTGCTGCCGGTCCCCGGTTCGGTATCGACGGCGCGTTCGAACGGTTCCTCCGCATCCCGATCACGTACCCGCTCGCTGACACCGAGCGCGCTCTCGACGCCCTTTCCGTCGCGTGGCAGTCGATCATGCGGGCCCCGGTGCCGGACGCCGCCCTGCTCGCCGAAGTGGTGTGATCGAGTCCATTGGATTATCCGGGCGGAGCGGCTCGGGTACTGTGACAGAATTTCACTGGTGAGCGGCCTAAAGACCGCCCCTCGTCGCGATCGCGGCACCCTTCGCTGGACTTCAGGAGTACCGTGCACGCCCTCGCCGTTCTGAGCATGAAAAACCGGGCGCTCATCGCGCTCATCACGATCGTGGCGGCCGTGTTCGGCGGCATCGCGCTGACGAGCCTCAAGCAGGAACTCGCGCCAAGCGTGCAGTTCCCGCAGTTGGCGATCATCACCAACTACCCCGGCGCGGCGCCCGAGGTGGTCAATGACGACGTCTCCACGCCCATCGAGACGGCCATCCAGGGGGTCGCAGGGCTTGAGTCGACGGCGGCGACATCGACAACGAACCTCAGCCTCATCTCGGCCACGTTCACCTATGGAACCGATCTGGCGACCGCGGAACAGAAGATCAACCAGGCGATCAACCGGATCAAGTCGCGGCTCCCCGCCGATCTCGACACCCAGGTACTCTCGGGCAGCCTCGACGACCTTCCGGTCATCCAGCTCGCAGCGACCGGCGGCGACACCGACGCCCTGTCTGAAGCACTGAGCCGAACAGCGGTTCCCGACATCGAGGACGTGGACGGCGTGCGCGAGGCCGCCGTCATCGGGAACGTCGGCCAGCGCGTGACCATCACCCCGGATGCCGCCGGACTGCAGGGAGCGGGACTCACGACCGCCGCCATCGGCCAAACCCTTCAGCAGAACGGTGTCCTCCAGCCCGCCGGAGAGATCACCGAGGACGACGCCACCTTCGCGGTGCAGACCGGGTCGAAGCTCGGTTCGGTCGAGAACATCGCCGGGCTGCCGCTCGTGAGTCAGACTCCGGGCGCCGTCCTCACGCTCGGCGACGTGGCATCCGTCGAACTCACCGACAACCCCGTGACGAGCATCTCTCGTGTCGATGGCGAGCCCGCGCTCACCATCGCGGTCACCAAGGTTCCCGCGGCGAACACCGTCGATGTGTCCAAGGGTGTCCGCGCGCTCCTGCCCGAACTCGAAGAGGCCCTCGGGTCCGACGTGGACCTGACGATCGTGTTCGACCAGGCGCCGTACATCGAGGAGTCGATCGAGGCACTCGCCACGGAGGGGCTGCTCGGGCTCGCGTTCGCCGTGCTGATCATCCTCATCTTCCTGCTCGACCTGAGGGCCACACTCGTCACCGCGATCTCCATCCCGACATCGGTGCTCATCACATTCATCGGTCTGCAGGCCACCGGGTACACGCTCAACATCCTCACCCTCGGCGCGCTGACCATCGCGATCGGGCGCGTCGTCGACGACTCGATCGTCGTGATCGAAAACATCAAACGGCACATGGCGGCAGCGCGGGACCGCAGTGCCGACGGCCGCGCCTTCTCCATCCTCACCGCCGTGCGGGAGGTGGCCGGGGCGATCACCGCGTCGACGATCACCACCGTTGCCGTGTTCCTGCCGCTGGCCTTCGTCGGAGACATGACCGGGGAGCTCTTCCGACCGTTCGCGCTCACCGTCACGATCGCGCTGCTCGCGTCGCTTCTCGTCTCTCTGACGATCGTTCCCGTGCTCGCCTACTGGTTCCTCCGGGCCAAAGAAGAGAAGGCGGCAACCGCGAAACCGCAGAAGGTGTCGCCTTCGGCTGCGAGAAAAGCCGCTCGAGCCGCTGCCTCCGCCGAGGCGGAGGAGGCCGCCGTTCTGGCGGCTGTCGCCCCCGCCCACGCCGAGCGAGAGGAGCGCCGCCTCCCCGCCGGGGTGTTCGCCTCCCCGGTGATCGTCGACGCCCGGTACCTCCTCGCGCCGCCGCGGCGTGAGGCGGCCTCCGACGGCACCGGCGTCGAAGCCGCGCCGGCCGCAACGACGGTGCTCGTCGATGAATCGCAAACCGCGGTTGCCCCCGCGACGCCTGCGTCCCCCGCCCTGGCGGCCGGGACCCGCAGGGGCCGCAGGAACGGCGATCACGGGAACGAGGACGAACTCGACCACCCCACCCGGCTGCAGAAGGGTTACCTGCCTCTGCTCAACTGGACGCTCAAGCACTCGGTCGTGACCATCCTCCTCGCCGTGCTCGTGCTCGGCGGCACCGTCGCCCTCGTTCCCTTCATGAAAACGAACTTCCTCGGCGACTCGGGCCAGAACACCATGACCGTCTCACAGACACTGCCGGTCGGGTCGAGCCTCGAGGCGCAGGATGCCGCAGCGACGCTCGTCGAGGACGCCCTCCGCGACATCGACGACATCGAGAACGTGCAACTGTCGATCGGTTCATCGGGGAGCTCGCTCCGCGACGCTTTCACCGGGGGCGGTGCCGGCAGCATCACCTACTCGATCACCACGAACGAGGACGCAGACCAGGAAGCACTCCAGTCGCGGGTGCGGACCGAACTCGACGATCTCGACGGTGCGGGCGAAATCGAGGTCGCGGCATCCGGTGGATTCGGGGCCTCGAGCGACATCGAGGTCGATATCACGGCGCCCAACCAGCAGACCCTGCGTGAGGCGACGGATGCGGTGACGGATGCCGCCGCGGACCTCCCCGGTATGCGCCAGGTCACCGACAACCTGAGCGACTCACGGCCGTACGTCGCGGTCCAGGTCGACCGGTTGAAAGCCGCGGAGGCCGGATACTCCGAGGTCGCCCTCGGCAGCATCGTGTCGGCCGCCATGCAGCCGTCGACGATCGGCACCGTGGTGATCGACGAGACAACGGTGAGCATCTACCTCGCCGGCGAGAACCCGCCGGCCTCAATCGGTGAACTCGCCTCGATGACCGTTCCGACGGTGCTCGGCCCGGTGCGGCTCGACTCGCTCGCGACAGTGGGAGAGGTCGACGGACCCTCGTCGATCACTACGGTTCGCGGGCAGCGGTCGGCGACCGTCGCCATCACACCGTCGAGCGACAACATCGGCACCGCGAGTGCCGAGGTGACCGCTGCCGTCGACGCGCTCGACCTGTCCGGTGGCGCCACAGCCACACTCGGCGGCGTCACAGCGGATCAGTCGACGGCGTTCCAGCAGCTCGGACTCGCCATGCTCGCCGCGATCCTCATCGTCTACGTGGTGATGGTTGCGACCTTCCGCTCGCTGCGACAGCCGTTACTTCTGCTCGTGTCTGTGCCGTTCGCTGCCACTGGTGCCATCGGCCTGCAGGTGCTGACCGGGGTGCCGCTCGGCGTGGCATCCCTCATCGGTGTGCTCATGCTCATCGGCATCGTGGTGACCAACGCCATCGTCCTCGTCGACCTCGTGAACCAGTACCGCGACCGAGGAATGGCCGTCGCCGACGCGGTGCGGCACGGGGCGAGCCGACGGTTGCGGCCGATCCTGATGACGGCGCTCGCCACGATCTTCGCCCTCGTGCCGATGGCGCTCGGCATCACGGGCCACGGCGGGTTCATCTCGCAGCCGCTCGCGATCGTCGTGATCGGCGGGCTGGTGTCGTCGACGTTCCTCACTCTGATTGTGCTGCCGACGCTGTACAACCTCGTCGAGGGTGCCCGCGATCGGCGGATCGCCCGCCGGGCGGCGCGGGGAGCCGCTGTCGGGTAGCCCCGCACCCGCACGACTTCACCCGTCCCGGACGGGGCGCCGGTACGGCATCCGCTCCCTGTGGCGCGACTTCACCCGTTGCGGACGGGTTCATGCGGTGCGCCGGGTGTACCGGTCCGGACTGGGTGAATTGGTGCGGCTACGGGTCGACGAGCCCGGCCAGCAGCTCGATCAGCAGCCGCTCCGGTGCGCCGCTTTCGAGAACGCCGCGTGGGCCGTCACTGGCGCGACCAGCCGGGGCGTTCCCGAGCCACCCGCTGAGCGCCAGACATCCCTCGCCGTCTTCACCGCGAGGAGGCAACTCTCCGTACCGCCTGATGTGACCGTGCCGACCACGTCGTCGTCTCCGTGCAGCATCCGCCTGGCGAACCGGACGAGATCCCGTTCCATCGCCGCGACCGACGGAAAGGCCGTCGGATCGAGGCCGTTCACGGGCTGCATGATGCGGATCGCCTCGGCAGCAAGCTCGTCGAGCTCGGCGAGACCGGAGTCGTAGACGTACGACAGCACGTGGCCGCCGTGGGTGGGCGCGTCCGCTTCGCGCAGCCGGGTGAGTGCGGCCAGGATCTCTGCGGAACGGCCCGAGAGAGCGGATGTCACCGTGTTACCTCTGACGCCCGGCGGGGGCCGTCGCCACGTCGATGTCGACCTTCCTGAGGCGGTACCGGCGCAGGGTGAAGAGACTCGCGAGGAGCAGGAGTGCTGGCACCACGCTGAAGCTCAGAACGATGCCCACAATCGCGGACGACGATTGTTCGACCGACTGACCGGCGACCCGTTCGGTGTACCCGGTGACGGCCAGGATCACGGAGAGCACTGTGGCGCCGAACGCCATCCCGGCGGTTTCGCCTGCGGTCCAGACGCCGCTGAAGCTGCCGGCATGGCCTTCGCCGTTCGTACGGGCGTCGTGGGAGATCACGTCGGGAAGCATGGCCATCGGCAGGGACTGCATTCCGGCGTAGGCGGCGCCGGCGAGCGCCACCGGCGCGTAGACCCACATACCCGGTGCCCACAGCAGGCCCAGCAGCGCGAGGGCAGCGACCCCGAACAGGCTGCTGGCGAGTGCGAAGGCACGCTCCTTGCCGACCCGGCGGGCGAAGCGGCCCCACACCGGAGCGAGGAGCAGCGCCGGCGCGATGAGTGCAACGAAGAGCGGGGTGACCGCATCCTCCGAGCGCAGAACCCAGGTCGCGACGTACTGCGCGCCGGCGAGCATCATCCCGGTCGCGAGCCCCTGCAGCACGAAGGTCCCCAGCAGGGCGCGGAACGGCGAGCTTCGGCGCAGCGTGTCGAGGGCGGAACGATAACCGGCGGCCGGGGAGAGGGCAGGCGAGCGGCGTGCGATCGGCTCGTCCTTCGGCGCGACGGATGATGTCACGAGCATCCCTGCACCGAGAACAAGCCCGGCGACACCCGCCATGATGAGGTAGCCGATTCGCGGATCGTCGCCGAGCCCGCGCAGCAGTGGGCCGCCGGCGCCGAACAGCAGGATGGCGAGGGTGAGCACCACCACACGCCAGGTCAGCAGGCGGATGCGGTCGTCGTATCCGGTGGCCAGTTCGGCGGGCAGGGCGATGTACGGCACCTGGAACAGGCTGAAGGCGGTGGCGCTGCAGAGGAACGCCACGAACACCCAGCCGGCGGATGCGATCGGGCCGAGTCCGGCTGGGACGGCGAACGTGAGGAAGAAGAACAGCGGCAGCGCGACGCTGCCGATAAGCATGTACCGTCGACGGGACCCGGTGGTGGCGAGACTGTGGTCGCTCCGGTTGCCGATCACCGGATCGATCAGGACATCCCAGATTTTCGCCGCAGCGAGGACGAGTCCGGCGGCGAGGGCGGTGACTCCGAGCGTGTCGGTGAGGAAGTAGAGAAGGACAAGGCCGGGAAGTGTCGCGAACCCTCCGGTGCCGAGGGAGCCGATCGCGTATGTTGCGAGAGTTCGCCGATCGACCGACTGCACCGTTGAATCCATGCACGCAGCATAGGGCCTCCTCTCCGTTTGTCCGAGCACCTCCGGTCGAGGCGGTCCGGAGTGGGGGAGGCAGACCCGGACGGACGGTGAGCTGACGTTGGCTCGGACCGGGCAGGGCTTCGACGCCGAGCTCGACCTCACCCAGCCACATCGACGCGTTCCCGGCGACGACCGCCTTCAGATCGTCCCTGTACCCTCCCGCACGTCGGCGGAGGCGGTGCCGACCCTGAGGGGTACCCGCAAACCTTCCAGCTCTGTCGCCCCGCACCGCCGGCTTGCTAACGTTCCCCCATGCCGACTCCTGCGCTCCCGTCCGACCCGCTCTGGCCACGAGCGGGGGACTGGCCGCGCGATGTGGCCGGTCCGATCGACCTTGCGCTCGTCGGCATCCCCACCTGGCGGACGTCACTGTCACCCACCTCCGCCCACGCGACTCCAGCCGCGGTGCGGGCGGCGTTGCGCCGGTACGCTCCGTTCGCGGCATCCGTCGGCGGGCGGAACGTCGACAATCTCGCGTTCGCCGATCTCGGGGATGCCGTCGAACCTGACGGACCGGACGGCGAACCGGTTGCCCAGGCGTTGATCGCGGATGCCGTGCGGCGCGCTGCCGTGACCGTCGCGCTCGGTGGCGACAACGCCGCGACGGTTCCCGCGGCGCTCGGGGCGTGGGGGAGTGAGGTGGCCCGGGCCGGGCTGATCACGCTTGACGCCCACCACGATCTCCGCGACGGCACCTCGAATGGATCCCCGGTGCGGCGGCTGGTCGAGGCGGGGCTCGACGGCCGCCGCATCGTGCAGGTCGGGATCGCTGACTTCGCGAACTCCCGGGCCTACACCGAACGGGCCCGCGACCTGGGCATCACGGTGATCGCGCGGGACGTCCTCCACTCGCGCCCGATGGCCGATGTGATGGCTGAGGCGCTGGAGGTCGCGGGGGCCGGCGGCGGCCCGATCCACGTCGACCTCGATGTGGACGTGTGTGACCGGTCGGTGGCGCCGGCCTGCCCGGCATCCGTTCCCGGTGGCATCGCCGCCCACGAGTTGCGGGCCGCGGCCCGGGCTGCAGGAGCCGATCCGCGGGTGCGTTCTGTCGACATCACCGAGGTCGATGCGCTCATGGACGCCCCGGACGGGCGGACGGTGCGGCTGGCAGCCCTCTGCGTGCTCGAGGTGGCGGCGGGACTCGCGTCGCGCTGACCGGTTGCGCACGCGCCGCCGTCCGGCGCCGTTGCGCGGCTGTTTTCGCCGGGCGCGGGTGCGCTTTCATCGGCGCCGGGCGAAACAACCCGCGCAGGCCGCCCGTGCGCCGCTCAGACGGCGATGAGCGCGCCGTCCTTCCACACCCGATTCACGAGCGGAACACCCGGCCGGTAGGCGAGGTGCACGATCAACGGCGCCCGCAGCTGCAGCAGGTCGGCCCGTGCGCCTGGCACGATCCGCCCCACATCCGCGCGCCGCAGCGCTGCCGCTCCTCCCGCCGTCGCGGCCCACACGGCTTCAGCCGGAGTCATCCCCATGTCGCGCACCGCGACGGCGATGCAGAACGCCATCGACGACGTGAAGCTCGAACCCGGGTTGCAGTCGCTCGCCAGCGCCACGGTGACGCCCGCGTCGATCAGCCGGCGGGCATCCGGGTATGGCTGCCGGGTCGAGAACTCCACGCCGGGCAACAGGGTGCAGACGGTGTCGGATGCCGCGAGGACCGCCACGTCGTCGTCGCTCAGGTACGTGCAGTGATCGACGCTCGCCGCGCCGATGGCCACGGCCAGCCGGACGCCGTCGCCTGCCCCGAGCTGGTTGGCGTGCACCCGGATGCCGAGCCCGCGCGCCGCTCCGGCCTCCAGCACCCGGCGGGACTGGTCGACGGTGAACGCCCCCGTCTCGCAGAACACGTCGATCCACCGGGCGAACGGCGCGCAGGCATCGAGCATCGGTCCGGTGACGAGATCGACGTACTCGTCGGCCCGGTCGGCGAACTCGGCGGGCACCACATGAGCGCCGAGGAACGTGACCTCCGGCGTCACCTCGGCGGCGAGGCGCACAAGGCGTTGTTCGTCGGCGACGCTGAGCCCGTATCCGCTCTTGGTCTCCATCGTCGTCGTACCCTGCGACTGCAGCTCGGCGACGAACCCAGCGAGCCGCGCCCGCAACCCGGCGTCGGTCGCGTCGCGCGTGGCAGAAACGGTGCTGCGGATGCCTCCTGCCGAGTACGGTCGACCTTCCATCCGCGCCTCGAACTCGGCGGCCCGGTCGCCGCCGAACACGAGATGGGTGTGGCTGTCAACGTAACCGGGGAGGATCGCTGTGCCGCCGGCATCCGTTCGGGAATCCGCCGCCGGAGCATCCGCCGCCGCCCCGACCCAGGCGATGCGGCCATCCTCGAGAACGACGGCGGCGTCCTCGACGAGGCCCAGGAGGCCGTCGCGCTCGGGGTCGTTGGTGACGAGCTGGCCGATGTTGGTGAGAAGGTGAGTCATGATTCCCAGAGCGGCACTCTGAGCCCGCGCTCGCGGGCCACTTCGGCGGCCCGCTCGTAGCCGGCGTCGACGTGACGCATGACTCCGCTGCCCGGGTCGTTGACGAGCACCCGGGCGATCTTCTCGGCGGCGAGCGGGCTGCCGTCCGCGACGATCACCTGCCCGGCATGGATCGAGCGGCCGATGCCGACACCACCGCCGTGGTGGATCGACACCCAGGTGGCGCCGGATGCCGTGTTCAGCAGCGCGTTGAGCAGCGGCCAGTCGGCGATGGCATCGGAGCCGTCAGCCATCCCCTCGGTCTCCCGATACGGGGAGGCGACCGAACCGGAGTCGAGGTGGTCACGGCCGATCACGATCGGGGCGCTCAACTCACCCGATGCGACCATCGCGTTGAATCGCAGCCCGGCGAGGTGCCGTTCCTGGTAGCCGAGCCAGCAGATTCGGGCGGGCAGACCCTCGAACCGCACCTTCTCCTGCGCCTTCGTGATCCAGCGGTGCAGGTGTTCGTCGTTCGGGAAGAGCTCGAGGATCGCCCGGTCGGTGGCGGCGATGTCCGCCGGGTCGCCGGAGAGCGCGGCCCACCGGAACGGCCCCTTACCCTCGGCGAACAGCGGGCGGATGTAGGCGGGCACGAACCCGGGAAAATCGAACGCCCGCTGACAGCCGCCAAGCCGAGCCTCGGCACGGATCGAGTTGCCGTAGTCGAAGACCTCGGCTCCGGCGTCCTGAAAGCCGACCATCGCGTCGACGTGCTTCGCCATCGAGGTGCGGGCGTGCTCGGTGAACCCGGCCGGGTCGTGCGCGGCGAGGGCGTGCCACTCGTCGACGGACACTCCCTCGGGCAGGTAGGACAGCGGGTCGTGGGCGCTGGTCTGGTCGGTGACGATATCGATCGGCACGCCGCGCCGCAGCAGCTCAGGAAACACCGTGGCGGCGTTGCCGACGACGCCGACCGAGAGCGGGATGCGGGATTTCTTCGCGGCGAGCACCCGCCCGACCGCGTCGTCGAGTGAGGGAGCGAGTTCGTCGAGGTAGCCGTGGTCGACCCGCCGCTCGAGCCGGGTGACGTCGACGTCGACGATCAGCACGACGCCGTCGTTCATGGTGACGGCGAGCGGCTGCGCTCCGCCCATCCCGCCCGCTCCGGCGGTGAGGGTGAGGGTGCCGGCCAGGCTGCCGCCGAACCGTTTCGCGGCCACTGCGGCGAAGGTCTCATAGGTGCCCTGCAGGATGCCCTGGGTACCGATATAGATCCACGAGCCGGCGGTCATCTGCCCATACATCGTGAGGCCGAGCGCTTCGAGCCGCCGGAACTCCGGCCAGGTGGCCCAGTCCCCGACGAGGTTCGAGTTCGCAATGAGCACCCGCGGCGCCCACTCGTGCGTGCGGAACACGCCGACCGGCTTGCCGGACTGCACCAGGAGCGTCTCATCCGACTCGAGGGATTCGAGGGTGCGCACGATCGCGTCGAACGCTTCCCAGTTGCGGGCGGCCTTGCCGGTGCCGCCGTACACCACCAGATCCTCCGGCCGTTCGGCGACGTCCGGATCCAGGTTGTTCATCAGCATCCGCAGCGGACCCTCGGTCTGCCAGCTCTTCGCGGTCAGGGTCGAGCCGCGGGCGGCTCGGACGGTGCGTGCCTCGATCATGTCAGTCCTTTCGTGACGGATGCCGCGGCATCCGTTATCGCGTTCGTGCGCACCAGCTCGTACACCGCCTCGATCTCGGGCGCGAGGTGCCGGTCGGCGCCCCGCCCGGCGACGACGGTGCGGACGAGGTCACGAACCGCCGTCGTTGCTGGCGCCGGTTGCAGAGGAGCGCGGAGGTCGAGCGACCGCGCCGCCGTCATCACCTCAATGGCGAGCACCCGGGAGAGGCCGTCGATCGAGCGGCGCAATTTTCGCGCCGCGGCCCAGCCCATCGACACATGGTCCTCCTGCATCGCGGAGGACGGGATCGAATCGACGGATGCCGGCATCGCCAGCCGTTTCAGCTCCGACACGATGCCCGCCGCCGTGTATTGCGCGATCATCAGCCCGGAATCGACGCCGAACTCGTGAGCCAGGAAGGGCGGAAGCCCCTTGTTGCGGGCGACATCCAGGTGCCGGTCCGTTCGGCGCTCGGACATCGATGCGACGTCGGCGGCGGCGATGGCCAGGAAGTCGAGGACGTAACCGATCGGGGCGCCGTGGAAGTTGCCGTTCGACTCGACCCGGCCGTCGAGCGTGACGACGGGATTGTCGATGGCGCTGGCCAGTTCCCGGCCGGCGACGAGGGCCGCGTGGGCGGCTGTGTCGCGGGCGGCGCCGTGCACCTGCGGGCTGCAGCGGAGGGAGTACGCGTCCTGCACGGTGGTGCACTCCGGGCCGGCATGGGATGCCACGATGGCGGAGCCGGTCAGGAGCGCGCGCAGGTTGGCGGCGGAATCCCCCTGGCCCAGCTGTGGTCGCAGCGCGTGCAGGTCGGCCGCGAAGACGGCATCCGTCCCGAGGAGTGCCTCGACACTCATAGCGGCGGCGATGTCGGCTGTCTGCAACAGCGTACGGAGATCGGCGAGGGCGAGGACGAGCATGCCGAGCATTCCATCCGTTCCGTTGATGAGCGCGAGGCCCTCCTTCTCGGCGAGTTCGACCGGCTGGATTCCCGCACGGTTCAGGGCATCGGCGGCGTCGAGGAGCGTCCCGGCGGCATCCCGCACCTGCCCTTCACCCATCACCGCAAGCGCGCATGAGGCGAGCGGCGCGAGGTCCCCGGAGCAGCCGAGCGACCCGTACTCTCGAACGACGGGCGTGATTCCCGCATTGAGCAGCGCGGCATACGCCTTCACCGTGTCGACGCGGACTCCGGTTCGCCCGGTCATCAGGGTGGACAGCCGGAGGAACATGAGTGCGCGGACGACCTCCCGTTCGACCTCGGCGCCGGAGCCTGCGGCATGGGAGCGGATGAGGCTGCGCTGCAGCTGGGTGCGCCGATCGGGATCGATGTACGTGGTGGCAAGCGCGCCGAATCCGGTCGAGATGCCGTAGTGGCCGGCCGGGTCGGCAGCGAGGCCGTCGATGACGCGGCGGGTTGCCGCGACGGCCTCCAAGGCTCGCGGTTCGAGATCGACCCTCGCGTCGAAGCGGGCGACGTGGACGACATCGTCGAACGAGGCGGGTCCGGCTCCCAGGGAAACGGTTCCTTCCGGTGTCGCGGAGGCTCGACCGGTTCGCGTCGCGGAAGACAGAGTGCTCATGCTTTGATTCGACCACCGCGGCGGTTCGGCGACAACGGCCGTACACTCGGATCAGTCTGGAATCCCAGACAAACTAAGTGCCGGCCGTTGCCGCAGGGCCGGTTTCGAACTGCGGAGATTCGGCCCGATTCGGGGTGTTCAGCACCTACATCCGCAGAACTGGCGGAATTCTCCGACGTTGCGAACAGGAGGCGCCCATGCCCGACTCGAAAGTCCCGGCGGCGGATGCGACGCTGCGCATCCTCAGTCACCTCGCCGCCCAGCGAGGTCCGGTCGCGGCCGCGTCCATCGCGTCGTCGCTGGACTTGCCCCGCTCGACGATCTACCACCTGCTCCGGGTGCTGCAGGAGCGTGGATTCGTGGTGCACCTGCCTGAGGCGAGGCGGTACGGACTGGGCGTCGCTGCGTTCGAACTGTCCGGCGGTTTCGCGCGGCAGCAGCCGCTGAGCCGGCTCGGTCATCCGCTGCTCGCCGATCTCGTCGACCGGGTGGGGGAGAGCGCGCACCTGGCCGTGCTGCACGGTCGTGACGTGCTCTACATCGTGGAGGAGCGCGCGCCGCGGAGGCCGCACCTCGTCACGGATGTGGGCGTCCGATTGCCCGCGCACCTGACGGCATCCGGCCGGGCGATGCTGGCCCGGCTGCCGAGGCAGCAGGTGCGGGCGCTGTTTCCGGATGCCGCCGCGTTCGTCGATCGGACCGGAAGCGGTCCCACGCGCTACCGGGAGTTGCGCGAGCTGCTGGACACGGTGGCATCCGGTGGGTTCGCGACCGAAAACGGAGAGGTCACCGAGGGAATGGCATCCGTGGCTGTGGCCGTTCTCGACCACGTTGGCTGGCCGGCGGCGTCCATCGCGGTGACGTTCTCAAGTGAAAATCCTCCGGAGAGGAAGGCGCTTGTGGCCGAGGTGGCGGCGGCGGCATCAGAACTGTCGCGGCGAATCGGTGGCTGAGTAGACAAAGGAGGGCGACCCGCTGCTTGCAGGGCCGCCCTCCTGAAGGAAAGTCAGCGGGCCTAAACGAGTGCGGACTGGTCCCCGACGGCGAAGCGGACGGCGCCTTTTTCGTCCACCTGGGCGTCGAGAATCTTGTCGTTCAAGACGGCAGCCGCGTTCTCCTCGAGGAAGACGCGGGCGCCAGCGACCTCAACGACCTCATCGAGCGGTTCGGGGGACTCGGCGACAGCCACCGAGAGGTCGGCGCTTTCCGGCGCCGCGCTGGAGATGCGAAGACCGCTCTCCTCAGAGCCGGCGGTCTGGGTGGTGATGGTCCGAACGATGGTGCTTGCGTTCTCGGTGAGGGTGAGCATGTGCTTCCTTCCGGTTGGCGAATAGAAGCGTCCCACCCTTCCGAACCTCGCCGGCGATCTCAACATCTCGCCAGGGTTCGGAGGCCATTCACAAGTAGCGGTCGTTAATGACGGATGCCTCCCCGCTATCAGCGAGGAGGCATCCGTTCGTGTCGGGCGGCTGGTGTCAGGCCGTCCGGCGGGAGTTACGCGTGATCAGTCCGTAAATCAGTAGAACGATGATGGAACCGACGATGGCGACGAGCCAGGTCTGGATGCTCCAGAACTCCTGGAGGTTGACACCGAAGAGAAGCCCGCCGAGCCAGCCGCCGAGCAATGCGCCGACGACGCCGAGGAGCAGTGTGATGAACCAGCCGCCACCCTGTTTGCCAGGAAGGATGGCCTTTGCGATCGCGCCAGCGATCAGGCCGAGAAGAAGAAACGCGAGGAAGCTCAAAGCTCCACCTCCATTGGTTCAGACGTCCCGAGATGGGACTCGGGATCCCACCGGGTTAGGCGGGGGTAACTGAATAATACCCCCGTTCGGGCTTACTCTGGGGATTTGCCGCGAATCCGTGACGATCGGAGTCGGTATTTGCTGGGCGCGTGACAGTGGCCGTTCCATACGGTAATGTTGCGGGGTCGGCTCTGGACACCGCGGGATGTACCGCGGAAGGGTTTGTAAGTCTGGTGGGCCGGTTATACGTCGCGATAACGCGTACGTATTCACACGATGTGAAACGGTCCCGGCCATCGACTGCTCGGGTATGAGAATGCCGCGGTTTTTGCTGCGCGCGCTTGCGATTCATGCATATATAAAACCCGGAAAGAACTATGCCCAAGAACAAAAAACCAGCTGGCGGACGACCCACCAAGAACTTCGAGCCCGGCTACGCCCGCAAGAGCGGCGGCCCGGCGGGCTCCCCAACCGGAAGCCGTAGCGCCGGCCACCGCGGCTACCGCCCGGTCGAGGGCGACATCCCCAAGAAGGCTCGCTGGAACGCCGACGAGCGTGCCGCTCGCCGTCACTCGGATGAGCCGCGCGAACAGCGCGCCCCGCGCGACGAGCGTTACGACGCACCGGCAGCGCGCAACTCCGAGCGTCCTGCGTACAACCGTGGGGAGAACCGGCCTGACCGGAACGAGCGTCCGGCGTACAACCGTGGGGAGAACCGTCCGGACCGGAACGAGCGCCCGGCGTACAACCGTGGAGAGCGGACCGAGCGTCCCGCGTACAACCGTGGCGAAAACCGTCCGGACCGGAACGAGCGTCCCGCGTACAACCGTGGCGAGAACCGGCCCGACCGCACTGAGCGTCCCGCGTACAACCGTGGCGAGCGCACCGAGCGCCCCGCCTATAAGAGCGCTGAGCGCACCGAACGCCCCGCGTACAACAGCGGCCGCCCCACGTTCACCCGTGGTGAGCGGATCGAGCGTCCGTCGACCGGTCGCACGTCGACCGGCCGTGACGACCGCCCGCAGCGTTCGTTCAACGACCGTCCGGAGCGCGGTTCATTCAACCGCGACGACCGCGGACCTCGCAAGGACTTCGGCAACGATCGTCCCCGTCGTGACGCCGGCGAGAAGAACTTCTACCCGAACCGCGACGCCAAGGGCAACTTCACGCCCGAGGACGACGTCGTGCTCGAACGGCTCGAGGCACAGGCGACCCTCGCAACCGACGTCGTCGGCGTGAGCTTCTCCGACCTCGGACTCGGCGGCAACATCGTCGCAGCGCTCGCAGAACTCGGTGCACCGAGCCCGTTCCCGATCCAGGCAGCAACCATCCCGGACGTCATCGCCGGCCGGGATGTCCTCGGCCGTGGCCGCACCGGATCGGGCAAGACCATCGCCTTCGGCGCACCGCTCGTCGAGAAGCTGATGGAAAACGGCGGAGGCAAGAAGCGTGCCATGGGCCGTAAGCCCCGCGCCCTCATCCTCGCCCCGACCCGTGAGCTCGCTCTGCAGATCGACCGCACCGTGCAGCCGATCGCCCGCAGCGTCGGCCTGTTCACTACGCAGATCTACGGCGGTGTGCCGCAGGCGCGCCAGGTCGGCGCCCTCCAGCGCGGCGTCGACATCATCGTCGGCACCCCTGGACGCATCGAAGACCTCATCGAGCAGGGTCGACTCGACCTCTCCGAGGTGACGGTGACCGTCCTCGACGAGGCTGACCACATGTGCGACCTCGGCTTCCTCGAGCCTGTCCAGCGGATCCTCCGCCTGACCGCGCCCGGTGGACAGAAGCTGCTCTTCTCGGCGACCCTCGACAAGGGCGTTGCCTCGCTCGTCAAGGAGTTCCTCCCGAACCCGTCCGTGCACGAGGTCGCCGGTGAAGACCAGGCCTCAGCGACGATCGATCACCGCGTCCTCGTGGTCGAGCACCGCGACAAGGACCGCCTCATCGAGGAACTCGCGAACCGCAACGAGAAGACCCTGATCTTCTCCCGCACCCGCGCATATGCTGAGCGGCTTGCCGACCAGCTGGAGGATGCAGGCATCCGCGCTGTGTCGCTTCACGGGGACCTCAACCAGGCCCGTCGTACCCGCAACCTCGCGCAGCTCACCTCCGGGCGGGTCAACGTGCTGGTCGCGACTGACGTCGCTGCGCGTGGCATCCACGTCGACGACATCACCCTGGTCATCCAGGCCGACGCGCCGGACGAGTACAAGACGTACCTGCACCGTTCCGGCCGCACCGGCCGGGCCGGCAAGGAAGGCACCGTCGTCACGCTCATCCCGAAGGCACGCCAGCGCCGGATGACCGACCTCCTCGGCCGCGCCGAGATCGAGGCCGACTACGTCAACGCGCGCCCCGGTGACGAGATCGTCGAAGAGATCGCCGGTCGCATGACCAACGCGAAGCTCACCCGCTAACCCCCTGCTTCACCGGAACACCCGTTCCTGACGGAAACACCCGCTCTGCCGGATGTTCCCGTCCGGGGCGGGTGTTTTCGCGTTCACGCGCGGCGGGTGCCCCACGCGCTGGCGCTGGACGGGCTCAGAACAGCATCGGCTGTTCCGTTGCGGGCAGGATGCGGGCACCGCTCGAACCGTCGTCACTCGCGAACGTGACCCGCTCGCCTGCGTCGCTGCGGAGCATCCCGAGCGCCTTCGAGCGGATGCCGCCCGTCGACGGGTCCTCGCGCCCCCGCTCCAGGCCGTGCGCCCGGATGAGCGGAGAAATTCTTGCAGCGAGCCACGCGCGGTACTCCTTCGGCGCATACTGCCCGCGAGCGTAGAGTTCGGTGTACTTCGGAACGAGTTCCGGATGCTGCCGCTGCAGCCAGTGCATGAACCAGGGCTTCACTCCCGGCTTGAGGTACAGCGAGGTGAACAGCACGCTCGAGCCTCCCGCTTCCTTCACGCGGCGGAGCGCTTCATCGAGGTGCGCCTTCGTGTCAGTGAGGTAAGGCAGGATCGGCATCAGGAAGACGCTGCAGTCCAGTCCCGCCTCGCGCACCGCGGTGACCGTCGCCAGGCGCGCCTTTGCCGATGGAGTGCCCGGCTCGATCGACTTCTGCAGTTCATCGTCGTAAATCGCGATCGACATCGCCAGATCGACCGGCACGGTCTGTGCGGCGTCGGCCAGCAGTGGGAGGTCACGCCGCAGCAGCGTGCCCTTGGTGAGGATCGACAGCGGAGTGCCCGACCGCGCGAGTGCTTTGATGATCCCGGGCATGAGCGCGTAGCGGCCTTCGGCCCGCTGGTACGGGTCCGTGTTGGTGCCGAGGGCAACGGGGAACTGCCCCCAGCTCGGTTTCGCCAGCTCCTTGGCGAGCACGTCGGCCACGTTGATTTTCACGACAACCTGGTTGTCGAAGTCGGCTCCGGCGTTGAAATCCAGATACGTGTGGGTCGGGCGAGCGAAGCAGTAGACACACGCATGGCTGCATCCCCGGTACGGGTTGATGGTCCAACCGAACGGCATCTGCGTTTGCCTCGGCACTTTGTTCAGGGCCGACTTGGCGAGCACCTCGTGGAAGGTGACACCGGCGAACTCCGGCGTCTGCACACTGCGCACGAGGTTGTTGAGTTTCGCGAGCCCCGGCAGCGCCGACGGTTCTTCCGTGCCCAGTTGCTGTCCGTCCCACCGCATGTACGTATTAGAACATATCTTCGAGCAAATGTCAGGCGCAGCGAGTGCGGGTGTCGACGTGTTGCGTTCAGGGGCGACGCCTGCGCGGTGTCAGGCGCACGGTGGGCAGCGGGGGAGCGGGGATGCGTTCGCCGCCGTGGCCGTCGACGTGACCGAACCGGTCGCTTCCACGCTCCCAGTCGTCGCGGGCGGCGACGATCTCGTCGTGGCTGCGGCCGACGAAGTTCCACCACATGATCAGTTCCTCGCCGAACGGAGCCCCGCCGAGCAGGATGAAGCGGGCGCCCTCGGTGCTCGCGACATCGAGGGTCTCCCGACCGATTCCCAGGTAAAGAAGCGGCCCGCTGGTGAGGTGATGCCCGGCGACATCGAGCGAACCGGAGACCACCATCACCGCGTACTCGAAAGCGGGATCGAGAGGAAGGGGAACCTGCGCGCCGGCGTCGATGACGGCATCCGCCCCCATCAGCGGGGTGAAGATCGTGGCCTCCGACTCGACGTCCCCGAGCTTGCCGACGAGAACCGTCGCCGCGAGGCCGTCCGTTTCGTAGACGGGCAGTTCGGTGTATCGCTCGAAGAACGGGTCGACGGCCGCCGTCTCCTGCGGCAGCGCCACCCAGAACTGGAGCCCACGCAACGGGGAATCGACATCACCGATCGAGAACTCGGAGTGGGAGATGCCGTAGCCGCTCGTCATGATGTTGAGTTCGCCTGGCTGCACCGCTACATCGGATCCAACACTGTCGCGGTGCCTGATGCTGCCTTCGATCGGCCAGGTCACCGTCTGCAAGCCGGTGTGCGGGTGCGGCAGCACGCGCATGTGCGACCGTTCGTCATCGAAGCGGTCGAGGAAGCACCACGCGCCCACCATCGGCAACTCGCGCTGAGGCAGCGAGCGATGCACCAGGATTCCACGGATGCCGCCAAGCGGCACCTCGCGCGCCTCCAGCAGGCGGGTAGCCGGCCCGTCCTGGTCGACCCGGTGGCAGTTGCTTTCGGTTACGGGGGCGTCGAGCCGGGTCACGACCGCACCCGCTTCGGCACGTTGATGTGTTCGTCGAACTCGTGGTGACTCTCGAGGTATTCGGAGATGAACGGGCAGACAGGGACGATCCGTTTGCCACGGTCGACGGTGTCCTGCAGCGCGAACGCGGCCAGGCTCGAGCCGAGGCCCCTGCCGCCGAAGGCCTCGTCGACGATCGTGTGAATGAAGGTCACCTGAGTGTCGGTCTCGCGGAAGCTGGCAACACCGGCGCGTGATTCATCCAGCCAGATTTCGTAACGGTTTTCGGCGGCATTGCGCAGCAGCCGTGGCTCCTGTGCTGCAGAGAAGTTGGTCATGCCTGCTCCGTTCCGACGACGGCGAGTCGCTTACCTTCTTCAACCTACTCCCGCTCGGTTTTATTCGCATGCATGGATTCAGGCGAGCGCGAGCATCCCCGCCGCAACGAGCGCGAGAGCCAGCCCGACCCACTGGACCGGGGCGATTCGTTCCCGGAGCACGACCGCGGCGAGGAGGATGGTGCCTGCCGGATACATCGCCGTCAGCACGCTCATCACGCTGAGGTCGCCGATGCGGATTCCGATCAGCAGGAGTCCGTTCGCTAGCGCGTCGACGACGCCGCAGGCAACGGCGAGGGCGAGGCCGGGCTTCCAGCCGGTGCTGATGGGGGCCGAATCGTGAGGGGTGGCCTGGTGCAGAACCTGAGCGGCATCCTCCTTCATCGACTCGGGGACCCGCACATTCGCGGCCCTGCGGCCGACCAGCCACAGGACTCCGACCGTGGTGAACATGAGAGCGGCGTTGACCGCCCGGTTCAGAACGAGCGGCACGACTCCTGAGTCCTCGGGAGTCTGGTCGATGAGGATCATGAAGGCGCCGATCATCGCGCCGGAGCCAATCGCCATGAGGATTCCCTTGAGGCTGGGCCGCACCGCTCCCTTTTCCGGTACGAAACCGACCAGGACGACGGCGACGAGCGCGAGCCCGAGTGCCAGGTAAGCGACGACGCCCAGGCGCTCGCCGCCGAGCAGGCCCCACGTCATCGGTACGACCGCGGAGACGACAGCGGTCAGCGGAGAGAGGATGCTCATCGGCCCGATGGCGAGGCAGGCGTACAGGAGCGAGATGGCCAGGGCTCCCGTCACGCCGGACAACGCGCCCCACAGCACCGCTTCCGTCGACCAGGTGCCGAACCCGAAGGCAAGAACCAGTAGCAGCCCGACCAGTCCAGCCACGGCCGCGAGGGCGGTCACGCGGATGGGGCTGATGCGCTTGGACGCCAAGCCGCCGAGGAAGTCGGCCGCTCCGAAAATGAGCGCGCCGGTAAGTCCGATGATGGCGGTGAGCATGGGGTTCAGCGTAGCGGCGTCGACCGATCGGCCCGGACGTTCGCTCCGAAGTACAGTGGAAGGTACAGGAGGACAGATGCAGGCACGACGAACTCGGGTGACACGCGGTGTCCTCGCGGCCGCCGTGTCGACCTTCGCGGCGTCGTTCTCGCACGGCGTCGCCTCCGGCACGGCGCCGGGCGTCGTGGCGCTTGCCGTGGCATCCGTCGTTGCCGTTGCGGCCTGTGTCGCCCTCGCCGGCCGCGCTACCCCCATGCGCCTCAGCCTCGCCGTTATCGGCAGCCAGGGCGCATTTCACACCCTCTTCACCGCTCTGCCGAGCTCAGCAGGCACGGCGACGCAAGCCGGACATCACGGCATGCTCGTTCTCGCAGCGGATGCCGCCACGCACGTCCACGAATCAGCCGGCGTCGTGATGTGGCTCGGACACGCAGCTGCCGCCGTGGTGACGATCGCCGCGCTGCAACACGGTGAACGGCTGTTCCTCGCCTTCAGCGCCACCCTCGGGCTCGTTCTGCGTGCGCTCATCTCAGCGGTCGGCGCGGTGCCGGTCGCCACCCGGCCCGAACCGGCGCCCGGCTGGTTGCCTGTAACCGCGGCAGCGACGGCGTTGCTGCCGTTCTCAGCGAACCGGCGCGGACCGCCGATTCGCGTTCCCTCGCGCTCCTTCGCCTAGCCGCCGTCACGGGCGCGACTGCTCCGCTTTCGGTTCGGGCGGCCTGCTGCGCCCGTTCCCGCCTGCTTTCGTTCGCATCACTACTTCTTTCTCAGGACCACTCCGATGGCTTCTTTCCATTCCCGACCTGTCGTGGTCGGCATTCTCGCCGGCGCGCTGCTCGCTCTTTCCCGTCGCCGCGTCGCTCACCCCCCAACAACCTCGAAAGGCTCCACCTCATGAAACTCCGCGAACTGATCAGCCTCGGCGGCATCGCCGGGATCGCGCTCGCGGCGCTCGTCGGAGTTGCTCCGGCGCAAGCCCACAACGCTTTCGTCTCATCCACTCCCGCCGCTGGGTCGGTCGTGACCGAGCAGCCCGGCACTTTCGTGATCACCACGAGCGACGCCCTGCTCGACTCAGGACCCGACAGTCCGACCACCTTCCTGCAGGTACGCGGCCCAGGCACCGCACAGCTGTATTACGGCGACGGATGTGCCACCGTCGACGGGGCGAGCATCACCATGCCCGTCGAGCTCGGTGAAGCAGGCGAGTACAGCATCGCCTGGGGCGTGGTGTCTGCGGACGGGCACCCGATCACGAGCGCTGCCAACGGCGGTGACATCGCCTTCACCTGGCAGCCCGCGGACGGACAGGAACTCGGCAGCGGCTTCGCTACGCCGCCGACCTGTGGCGAAGCGCCTGTCGGATCCGAGACGCCAGCCCCGGACGAGACCGAGGCCGCTCCAGTGGCACCGACGGACACGGCGACGAATGCCCCAGCCGCTGAGACGGACGACAGGTCAGCCGCGGCAGCCGGCATCCTCTGGATCGGAATCGGCCTTGGCGTTCTCGTGCTGGCCGCGATCGTGCTGCTGGTGGTCGTTCGGTCGCGAACCCGATCCGCTCACGGCGACGCGGCACCTGACGCGGACGACCCGCCCGCGGCGCTCTGACGCGAGCCGCGCGTGCGCTGCTGCACGCGTACGTGCGGCTCGCTCCCCGGCCGACCCGACCAGGCAATTCGCCGGTTGGGAATTCGCCGGTTGTCAGGGGCTCAGGCTATCGTTCGTCAGGTGACAACCGCCCCGCTCTCCAACCCGCTCGCACCGGTCCGCCCCACTGCGGCCGAGGTGCTCTCGCGCGTCTTCGGCTTCGACTCGTTCCGCGGTGAGCAAGAGGCCATCGTCGACCAGGTGGTCGCCGGCGGCGATGCGGTCGTGCTGATGCCGACCGGCGGCGGGAAAAGCTTGTGTTACCAGGTTCCGTCCATCGTGCGCGAGGGAACCGGCGTCGTCATCTCGCCGCTGATCGCCCTCATGCAGGACCAGGTGGACGCCCTCATCGCCGTAGGCGTGAGCGCAGCCTTCCTCAACTCAACGCAGTCTCCCGAGGAACGCGACAGGGTCGAACGGGCATACCTCGCCGGCGAGCTCGACCTTCTCTATGTCGCGCCGGAGCGACTGGGCTCCGAGACTACGAAGCGGTTCCTCGCCAACGGCCGCATCGCCCTGTTCGCGATCGACGAGGCCCACTGCGTCTCCCAGTGGGGTCACGACTTCCGCCCCGACTACCTCAGCCTCGGCGAGCTGGCCGAGCGCTGGCCAGACGTTCCGCGGATCGCGCTCACCGCGACAGCGACCGATGCCACCCATCGCGAGATCACCCAGCGTCTGCACCTGCAGGAGGCCAGGCACTTCGTCGCGAGCTTCGACCGGCCCAACATCCAGTACCGGATCGTGCCCAAGAACGAGCCACGCAAACAGCTCGTCGACTTCATCCGCAAAGAGGGTGCCGGCCAGGCCGGCATCGTCTACGCCCTCAGCCGCAACACTGTCGAAAAGACGGCGGCGCACCTGCAGGCAAACGGTATCTCGGCGCTGCCGTACCATGCCGGCCTCGACGCGTCCCTGCGCCAGAGAACCCAGTCCCGCTTCCTCCGCGAAGACGGCATCGTCATCGTTGCGACCATCGCATTCGGGATGGGGATCGACAAGCCCGACGTCCGGTTCGTGGCGCACATCGACCTGCCCAAGAGCGTCGAAGGTTACTACCAGGAGACCGGGCGGGCTGGCCGTGACGGAGAACCATCCGTCGCCTGGCTCGCCTACGGACTTCAGGACGTGGTCCAGCTGCGGCGGATGATTGACGATTCCCCGGGCGACCTCGCCCACCGCAGGCGCATGTCTGCGCACCTCGACGCCATGCTCGCGCTCTGTGAGACCGTCGAATGCCGTCGGCGCAATCTGCTCAGCTATTTCGGCCAGCCCTCTGAACCGTGCGGCAACTGCGACACCTGCCTCGACCCGCCCGAGGTCTGGGACGGCACGATTCCTGCGCAGAAGCTGCTGTCGACGATCGTCCGGCTGAAGCGCGAACGCAACCAGGAGTTCGGCGCGGGCCACCTCATCGACATCCTCCGCGGCAAGGCCACGGCGCGGACCGCCCAGTGGTCGCACGAGGCGATCGCCACATGGGGGATCGGGGCAGACCTCACCGAGCAGCAGTGGCGAGGAGTGGTTCGACAGCTGCTCGCCAAACGGCTGCTCGCCACGCGCGGCGAATATGGAACACTCGGCCTCACCGACGGGAGTGCTGACGTGCTGTCGGGCGGGTTGACGGTGCCGATGCGCAATGAACCCGAGCGGCGGGCCTCCGTCGGTGCGGCGAAGCGGGCCGCCGTCGCCGACCTCGCGCCGGCAGACGCCGAGCTCTTCGAGGCCCTTCGCGCCTGGCGTGCTTCCGAAGCGAAGGAGCAGGGAGTTCCCGCCTACATCGTCTTCGGCGACGCGACGCTGCGGGCGATCGCAACGGCTCGACCGCGGTCGTCGAACGACCTCGCCGGCATCAGCGGCATCGGCGAGAAGAAGCGGGCGAGCTACGGCTCTGCCATCCTCGAGGTCGTTGAGGCGGTTCAAACGGGTTGAAGAAAGGCGCTGTGCCGACCAGGAGGTCGGCAC
>NZ_JBKJWH010000145.1:0-31706 GCF_046716805.1 Mycetocola sp.
CTTCGCGACCATCCTGTTCGATGCCGGCGCCAGCGCTCCAGATGTGCAGGCGACCCTGGGTCACTCAAGCCTCCAGGTCACCGAACGCTATTCGCGTGCCCGGGAGGGCGTCGCGCTTCGTGCAGGAGCCGCTCTCAACGACGCGCTGAAAAAAGACGAGGGCGCCCTACCGGAAGCAAAACAGCGGCGGACTCCTGCACGCCTTAATGGCACATTAATGGCACAGCCTCGGCGCGGGCCCGAGGGAATCGACCGCTGAAACGAGAAAACCCTCGGTTGCCTCGGCGGAAACTCCCGCTTAAATGAAGAAATCCCCGCAAGTAGAAGCCTTACGAGGATTTCAGTGGCTCCGACCGGCATCGATCCGGTGACCTTTCGATTTTCAGTCGAACGCTCTACCAACTGAGCTACAGAGCCAGGCAGCTTTCGCGGCCTAAAGGTGAAAAACCCCTCCTTGCGGAAGGGCTCTTCTCCTCAGCGACCCTGACCGGACTTGAACCGGCGACCTCCGCCGTGACAGGGCGGCGCGCTAACCAACTGCGCTACAGGGCCTTACTTTTTTACTTGTTACTGAGTGTAGTAGTTATGTGACCCCAACGGGATTCGAACCCGTGCTACCGCCGTGAAAGGGCGGCGTCCTAGGCCACTAAACGATGGGGCCGAGAGCCTGTGAGGGCTCCGTAACTACCGAGAAGAAGCATACGGGTCTGAGCGCGATTTGCCAAAACGAGTATGGGGAGCCCGGAAAATCGGGCCCGAAACGGGGGAAACCCCGCAGGCCGGTGACGGCTGCGGGGTTTCAAACGATGCGAACGGATGACTAGTGGCCGCCCTCTTCGCGAAGTTTGACGATGCCGGCTTCGACAATCGCTTCGGCCTCGGCAGCGTCGCCCCAGCCCTCGATCTTCACCCATTTGTTCGGTTCGAGGTCCTTGTAGCGGGCAAAGAAGTGCTCGAACTCCAGACGGGTCTGTTCGGGAACGTCGGTGATGTCCTGGATGTGGGCCCAGCGCGGGTCTTTGTCCTGAACACAGACGACCTTCGCGTCAGAACCGGCCTCGTCGCTCATGTTGAGAACGCCGACCGGGCGGACCTTGAGGCCGACCCCCGGGAAGACCGGGTACTCGAGAAGGACGAGCGCATCGACCGGGTCTCCGTCGAGACCGAGGGTGTTTTCGAAGTAGCCGTAATCTACCGGGTAGCTGAAGGCGGTGAACAGCACACGGTCCAGGTAGACGCGACCGGTTTCGTGGTCGACCTCGTACTTGTTGCGGCTGCCCTTGGGAATCTCTACGACGACGTCATATCCGGTCATGAAGTGTTCTCCTCTTTTGTCTGAAAGTCTGCAATAACGTTACTTGATGCCCAACAACAGTTCGCTTCCCCGTCCGCCGCTCTCCTCGGCGGTCGCCGTCGTGCGCTTTGCCGTGCGTCGTGCGCTCACGGCGGCCCGGGATTCGGGACTGGTCGAGGGCGACCTCGTGCTTGTCGCCCTGAGTGGCGGCCCGGACTCCCTCGCACTCGCTGCAGCAACAGCGTTCGAGGCGCCGCGACTCGGGATCCGGGCTGGAGCGGTGGTCATCGACCATTCCCTCCAGTCGGGTTCGGCAAACGTGGCGACCCAGGCTGCGGCTGCGGCGGAGAAGCTCGGCCTCGCCCCTGTCCTCGTGAGGACGGTGGAGGTCGCCGAGGGCGGCGGACCGGAGGCAGCCGCCCGCGAAGCGCGTTACGGTGCGATCGCCGCTGTCGCACAGTCGACGGGTGCCAGCCTGGTCCTGCTCGGGCACACGCTCGATGATCAGGCAGAAACCGTGCTGCTCGGGCTGGCGCGGGGCTCCGGGGCGGCGAGCCTGCGTGGCATGCCCCCGGTGGCCGGTTTGTACCTGCGGCCGCTGCTCGACGTCCGCAGGGAGGTCACCCACGCCGCGTGCGCAGCCGAAACGCTCCAGCCGTGGGTCGACCCGCACAATTCGGACCCTCGGTTCACCCGGGTGCGGGTGCGGGATCGGGTTTTGCCCGTCCTCGAGCAGGAGCTCGGCCCCGGCATCGCAGAAGCGCTCGCCCGAACGGCTGAGCAGCTGCGTGAGGATTCCGAGGCTCTCGACCGCATGGTGCAGGAGATTATCGAGGAGATCTGCGAACCGGCTGAAGCCGGCATCGCCGTCGACGTTGGGGCTCTTGCTGCGAATCCGGCGGCGCTCCGCAACCGGATCATCCGGCTGGTCGCGTCGAGTGAGTTCGGCAGGTCCCTCGACCGGGGACACACCCTCGAGGTGGCTCGCCTGGTGACCGACTGGCGCGGGCAGGGCCCAATCGACGTCCCTGGCATCCGGGTCTCACGCCAGGGAGCGCTGCTGGTGTTCACCGCTCGCGGATAAGATGAACGCATGGAATCGAGCGACATCTCACGCGACCTCACGACCATCCTCGTCACCGAGGAGCAGATCCAGGAGAAGCTCGTTGAGCTCGCCGCCCGCATCGACGCCGATTACGTCGGCAAGGATCTTTTGCTCGTCGGAGTCCTCAAAGGAGCGGTCATGGTCATGGCCGACCTCTCCCGTGCGCTGACCAGCCACGTGTCGATCGATTGGATGGCCGTCTCGTCCTATGGCGCCGGTACGAAGTCCAGCGGTGTCGTGCAGATCCGCAAGGACCTCGATTCAGACCTCACCGACCGCCACGTGCTGATCGTCGAAGACATCATCGACTCAGGACTCACCCTGTCCTGGCTGCTCGACAACTTCGCCTCGCGCGGTGCTGCGTCCATCGAGGTGTGCGCACTCCTCCGTAAGCCAGAGGCAGCGAAGGTCGAAATCGACTGCAAATATGTCGGCTTCGACATCCCCACGGACTTCGTGGTCGGGTACGGCCTGGACTTCGACGAGCGCTACCGGAACCTGCGCGACGTCGCAGTGCTGGCGCCGCACGTTTACGCCTGAGGCGGCGCCGTTCCCCCTTCGGCGAACATAGAGGCCGCGTCCAGCGTTCTGGCGATACCCTTGACGTCACGGGGCGTTCGACGCTTCGCCGAACCTTCAGAAAGGTGTTGGGCATCCGCTCATCCGAACTATGAACTTCAAGCGCATCTTCAAAGGCCCGCTGCCTTACATCCTGATCGCCATCATCGTTTTCTGGGTCGGGTCAAGCCTGCTCAACGTCAACGGGATGCGTGAGGTCTCGACCGATCACGGGCTCGAGCTCCTCGAGGACGGCAAGGTCACCGAGGTGACGCTCACCGAGGGCGACAACCGCGCCGACCTCACCCTCGCCGAAGCCGACGGCGACAACGGCACAGCGGTGCAGTTCTACTACCTCACCGCGCGGGCTGACGACGTCGTCGCCGCTGTCGACGCCGCAGCGCCGAGCGACGGGTTCACCGACAAGGTGCCGCAGCCCAGCTGGTGGTTGTCAGCGCTCGGGCTGCTCCTCCCACTCCTGCTCATCGGTGTGTTCTTCTGGATCATGCTGTCGAGCATGCAGGGCGGCGGAAGTAAGGTCATGCAGTTCGGCAAGTCGAAGGCCAAACTGGTATCCAAGGAATCGCCGAAGGTCACTTTCGCGGATGTCGCCGGCAGCGACGAAGCGATCGAAGAACTCGAAGAAATCAAGGACTTCCTCAAGGAGCCAGCCCGTTTCCAGGCCGTCGGTGCTCGCATCCCGAAGGGTGTGCTGCTCTACGGTCCTCCAGGAACCGGCAAGACGCTTCTCGCCCGCGCCGTGGCCGGTGAAGCAGGCGTTCCGTTCTACTCGATCTCCGGCTCCGACTTCGTGGAGATGTTCGTCGGCGTCGGCGCGAGTCGCGTCCGCGACCTCTTCACCCAGGCCAAGGAGAACTCGCCGGCCATCATCTTCGTCGACGAGATCGACGCCGTCGGACGACACCGCGGTGCAGGCATGGGTGGCGGGCACGACGAGCGTGAGCAGACCCTCAACCAGTTGCTGGTCGAAATGGACGGCTTTGACCCCAAAGCCAACGTGATCATGATCGCCGCGACCAACCGTCCGGACATCCTCGACCCCGCCCTGCTGCGCCCTGGCCGGTTCGACCGCCAGATCGGCGTCGACGCGCCCGACCTCAAGGGCCGCACCAGGATCCTCGAGGTGCACGCCAAGGGCAAGCCGATGGCCGAGACCGTCGACCTCGACGTCCTCGCCCGCAAGACCCCCGGCTTCACCGGTGCCGACCTCGCCAACGTGCTCAACGAAGCGGCGCTCCTCACCGCACGGTCGAACGCGCAGATCATCGACAACCGGGCCCTCGACGAAGCCGTCGACCGCGTCATGGCCGGCCCGCAGCGCCGAAGCCGGGTGATGAAGGACCAGGAAAAGCTGATCACCGCGTACCACGAGGGCGGCCACGCCCTCGCCGCAGCGGCGATGCGCAACACCGACCCCGTGACCAAGGTCACCATCCTCCCGCGTGGCCGTGCCCTCGGTTACACCATGGTGCTCCCGCTCGAAGACAAGTACTCCGTCACCCGCAATGAGCTTCTCGACCAGCTCACCTACGCCATGGGCGGTCGCGTCGCCGAAGAAATGGTGTTCCACGACCCCACCACGGGCGCTTCGAACGACATCGAGAAGGCGACAGGCATCGCCCGCAAGATGGTCACCGAGTACGGCATGAGTGCCAACGTCGGAGCGATCAAGCTCGGCCAGGCCAGTGGAGAGGTGTTCCTCGGCCGTGACATGGGACACCAGCGGGACTACTCGGAGCAGATCGCCGAGACCGTCGACGCCGAGGTGCGTGTGCTCATCGAGCAAGCCCACGACGAAGCGTGGCAGGTGCTCAACGACAACCGAGACATTCTCGATCGTCTGGCGGCCGAACTACTCGAGAAGGAAACCCTCGACCACAACCAGCTGGCTGAGATCTTTGCTGACATCCGCAAGCTGCCGCCTCGCCCGCAGTGGCTCTCGAGTACCAACCGTCCTGTCTCGGAACACCCCCCGATCGCCGTTCCCATCTCGAAGGCGCCGATCGATCCCGGTGTCACCGACGGCGGGGTTGAGAGCGACTCCAAGGCCGCCCGCACACCCCAGGTGAACCCGCGACCGGCAACGGCATAAGCCCGATGGGCGAGACCGAAGGGGCCCGGATGGACAGCGAGAGGATCCAGCGGGCCGTCACGGAGCTGCTGCTCGCGATCGGAGAAGACCCATCCAGGCCGGGGCTCGCTCGCACCCCCGAACGAGTCGCCGAGGCGTACGAGGAGTTCTTCGGCGGTCTTCAGGAGGACCCTCTTGCCCTCCTGGCGGATGCCATCCCGGTCGGTGCGGACGGACCTGGGGAAGCAGTCGTGGTGCGCGACATCTCCTTCCGTTCGATCTGCGAGCACCACCTGCTCCCGTTCCTCGGTGTCGCCCACATCGCCTACCTGCCGAGCGACCGCATCGTCGGACTCGGCCGGCTGCCGCGAGTCGTCGACACGCTCGCGTCCCGCCCGCAGCTTCAGGAGCGGCTGACCGAGGAGATCGCCAACACCCTCGAACGCGGACTCGACGCGCGAGGAGTTCTCGTCGTCCTCGACGCCGTGCACGGCTGTGTCTCTGCTCGTGGCTCACGCCAGGAGGCAGCGTCCACGCTCACCCTCGCGAGCCGCGGAGAGCTGTCCGATCCCGTCCGGCGCGCCGAGATCATGGCGCTTCTCGGCCGCGGCGGCCCTGCCCATGACTGAAAGCATGCCCGCTACCCCGATGCTGGTGATGGGCATTCTCAACGTCACCCCGAACTCGTTCAGCGACGGCGGTCGCTACCTCGACCACGCTGCGGCTATCGCCCACGGTCGGCAGCTCGCCGAGGACGGCGCCGACCTCATCGACGTCGGCGGTGAGTCGACCCGGCCGGGCGCGGAACGCATCGGCAGTGCGGAGGAACAGCGACGCATCCTTCCGGTGATCCGGGCGCTGTCCGCTGACGGCATCCGCCTGTCCGTCGACACGATGAACGCAGACACCGCCCGAGCTTCGGTTAATGCGGGTGTCGAGATCATCAACGACGTTTCAGGCGGTCAGGCCGATCCGCACATGGCGGCGGTCGCCGCCGAAACTGGCGCCACCTTCCTGCTCAGCCACTGGCGTGGGCACAGTACCGACATGGACTCCCGGTCGCTCTACGATGACGTCGTTTCGGATGTCCGTGCTGAGCTGGTCGCGCAACTCGCATCCGTCGAGTCGGCCGGCGTGGCTCGCGACCGGATCATCCTCGACCCGGGACTGGGGTTCGCGAAGACCTCCGATCACAACTGGCAGATTCTCTCCCGGCTGGACGAACTGCAGTCGATCGGGCTGCCGCTCCTCGTCGGGGCGTCGCGTAAGCGCTTCATCGGCACACTCCTCGACGAGGGGGCCCCGATGGCTGACCGGGACCTGCCCACCGCGGTGATCAGCGCCCTGCTCGCGGATGCCGGCATCTGGGGCGTGCGCGTGCACAACGTCCGAGCAACGGCCGTTGCTCTCGACGTGCGCCGGCGACTCGGCTGGCCCGCGCGTGCCCGCCTCGCTTAGAGGAAACCTTCACAGTTCGGCAGCGCGCGTTGCGCCAAGGCCACACCTCGGGGCGGCGTTTTTCCGGATAGTGTGTTCAGCGGTGCCGCAACCGCGGACCGAGTGCCGGACACGGGAGAACCAATGACGACCGCAACGCTTGCCCCCTCACGCCTGACCCTCGCCGACAGGGTTGTTCCGCGCAGCGTCGTGAACAACATCGCCCTCATGCTGACCGGAGTCGCTGTGGTCAGCGCCACCGCCCTCATCGAGATCCCGATGTGGCCGGTCCCCGTCTCGGGTCAGACGCTCGGCGTGATGCTCGTCGGCGCCTCGCTCGGCGCGTGGCGTGGCGCGGTCTCGCTCGCCACCTACATGCTGCTCGGCCTTGCCGGGCTGCCGATCTTCGCCGGCGGCACCGGGGGGCTCCTCTCCGTCGCCAAGCCGTCCTTCGGCTACATCATCGGTTTCATCGCCGCAGCCGCGTTCATCGGCTGGCTGGCTGAACGTAACTGGGACAAGCGGCCTGTTCTGTCGCTTTTCGCCTTCCTCGGCGCCAGTATCGTGCCGTTCCTGTTCGGCATCCCGTACATGGGTATGATCCTCGGCAGCATGGGGCTGCCCACCGACCTCGGTTCGCTTCTCGGCTTCGGCTTTTATCCGTTTATCGTCGGCGGTGTCGTGAAGTGGCTCCTCGCCGCCTCGATCCTCCCGCTCGCCTGGCGCCTGGTGAAGAACATCGACGACAAGCGCGACGCCTCGGCGACGTAGCCGACCGAGCCATCGAGCTCCTTCGCCGCTCGCGCTGGCAAACCGTAGAGTGGGCACTGTGACTACCGGCGACAGCATCTCCCTGACCGGACTCCGCGTGCGGGCGCACCACGGGGTCTACGACTTCGAACGGAACAACGGCCAGGACTTCGTCGTCGACCTCACCATCGGCATCGACCTGCAGGCTGCGGCGGCAAGCGACGACGTGGCGCAGACGATCCATTACGGGGAGCTCGCCGAGCGGGTCGCGGCTGCCGTAGCTGCTGACCCCGTCGACCTCATCGAAACAGTTGCCGAGAGGGTTGCCGATCTGGTGCTGTCATATCCGGCTGCAAGCAGCGTCCGTGTCACCGTTCACAAGCCGGATGCTCCGATCTCCGTGCCCTTCGACGACGTCGCGGTCAGCATCCTTCGGTATGCGGCAACGAGCCCGCAGCGGACCGCCCGGTCATGACCCCGATCCCGAAACCGCCTATTCACCCGCCGGTCCGGCCGCTTCGGCCGGTCGAGACGGTGCTTGCCTTCGGGAGCAACCTCGGGGACCGAGAAGCGAACATCCGGGCGGGACTCGCAGCGCTCCCCGCCCACGGAGCCACGGTGACGGCGGTGTCCACCCTCATCGAATCGGTCGCTGTGAAGCCCAGCGGTGAGGACGAGTCTGCGCCCCGGTATCTCAACGGCGTCGCACTGGTGCGCACGTCGCTTCCGCCGCGAGCGTTGCTTCGCGCCGTCCAGACGATCGAAGCGGAGCTCGGCAGGCTTCGGGCCGAGCGCTGGGGCGACCGCACACTCGACATCGACATCATCGCGTACGGCGACCTCGTGCTCACAACCGATGATCTCGTCGTTCCACACCCACGCGCAGCCGAGCGATACTTCGTCCTCTCTCCCTGGCTGGAACTCGACCCGGGTGCGGTGCTGCCCGGGGCCGGGCCGGTCGCCCGCCTGCTTGAATCGCTTGAGTATCCATTCGGAGCGACCCGGTGAACCGAACGCACGCGACACCGCTGGTCGGGCTCGCTGCTCTGGGGTTCGTCGCCGGGTTCCTGCTCGAGTACGGCCTCGAGGCGTATGGCCGCCCTCTGCTCGTCCCGCCGCTCACGATGCCGTTCACGCTCGTGGTCGTCGGCGCCGTCGTGCTCGGTGTGGCCATTCCGATCCGCCGCGCGGTCACCGGCAAGCGGAACGCCCGCATCGACCCCTTCCAGGCCATGCGGATCGTCGTCCTCGCCAAGGCGTCCAGCCTTGTCGGTGCTCTGCTCACCGGTGCCTCTCTCGGCGCCGTGCTCTATTTCACGACCCGGCCGGTCCTGCCCGCGATAGGCTCGATGTGGCTCGCGATCGCTTCCTGCGTTGGCGCGGCGGTGCTCACGACCGCAGGACTGATCGCCGAACACCTCTGCACGCTTCCGAAGGATGAGGACGATGACGTACCCGGGTCCCCCCGCGATTCCTGACCTGCCCGCTCCCGAGCGGGGTACCGAGGCGGTCGAGCAGGATCACGCCGACGCTCCCCTGCGGGTTGAGGTGTCGGGCGAGTGGCGTCGGGTATCGCCGAAGTACATCCTCGTCGACCTCATCGGTGAGGCAATCTTCGCCCTCATCGTGATCGCGGTCGCCATCCTGTGGGCCGTGCTGTTCGAGCAAAGCTGGCAGTGGTGGGTGATGGGGGCATTGCTCGTCGTGACCGCGCTTGGCGCCGTATTCACGCCCCGCCGCATCCGTTCAATCGGATACCAGCTTCGGGAGGACGATCTGCTGTTCCGCCGCGGGATCATGTGGACACGCATGGTCGCCGTGCCGTACGGGCGGATGCAGCTCATCGACATCAACCGGGGTCCTGTGGCCCGCGCGTTCGGCCTGGCCGAGCTCAAGTTCGTCACCGCGTCGGCGGCGAGTGCCATCGTGTTGCCCGGTCTGCCCGAGGACGAGGCCGAACGACTGCGAGACCACCTCGTCACCGTCGCGGAGAGCAGGCGGACAGGCCTATGACCGGCGAGCCGGAGGCCTTCCTCCCGCACGGCAACGCGGGAAGCCCTGAGCACCCGTGGTCGCCGGGTCCCGAGGCCCAGCAGCCGGCCGGGGTTCGCCAGCGGCGGAGCCTGACCGATGGGGAATGGCACCGACTGCACCCGGCGACTCCTCTCCTCCGGGGAGGGATCGCCTTTCTCGCAATCGCCGGCTTCGTCATCGCGAACCTGCGGGAACGACTGGTCGACCTGTTCCTGCCCCGCCAGGGCGAGTACGACCCAGAAGATTACGACCCGATCACGTATGTCTGGGAGCACGGCTACGTCGGGCTGGCCCTGCTCGCCGTCCTCGTCGTGCTCGCCGTGGTGATGGGCGGGTTCTACCAGTCCTGGCGGATGCACACGTTCCGGGTGACCGACGAGGCTGTCGAGGTGCGTAGCGGCATCCTCTTCCGAACGCACCGCAAGGCCAAACTCGACCGTATCCAGGGCGTCGGAATCGCGCGGCCGTTCCTGCCGCGGCTGTTCGGCGCCGCCAAGATGGATGTCAGCGTCGCCGGGCAGGATGCCAGCGTCAAGCTCGAATACCTCTTCTCCCGCGATGCCGACGACCTGCGCCGCGATGTGCTCACGCTCGCCTCCGGTGTGAGGCTGGCCGAGCAGGGGGTTGCCCCAGCGCCGACGGTCGGCCCTGACGGAATCGAAAACGAGGCAGCGCTCAGCCGCATCGTCAACGAGCGGGTCAACGAATTCCTGGCACCGGAACTCGTCCCAGGCACCGCTCCACCCGAGTCCGTCGTGCGCATCCCCATCGGTCGGCTGGTCGCGTCGACGCTGCTCAGTCTCGGGACCGTTTTTCTCCTCATCCTTGTCGTGGTGATGATCGTTTCGCTCGTTCACGGGCAGATCTGGGCGCTGTTCTGGTTCGTGCCGAGCGTGATCGGCATCGTCAGCTACTTCTGGTCGTCGATCACGAAGTCGTTGCGGTACTCGATCGCCGGAACGCCCTCCGGCGTCAGGATCGGTTTCGGGCTGTTCTCCACGAGCAATGACACGCTCCCTCCCGGGCGGGTTCACGCCATCGAGGTGTCCCAGTCGATCCTGTGGCGGCCGTTCGGCTGGTGGCAGGTCAAGATCAACAAGGCTGGCCTGTCGGTCGAGGCGGCTGCCGGGGGCAAAGGAAACACCACGGTGCTCCCGGTCGGCACCCTGACGGACGTGTCGCGCGTTGTCGAACTCATGCTCGGCGGGGTGTCGTCGGATGCTCTCCATGACGAACTGGATCGTGCGATCCGCGAACCATCACGCTCAGGTTTCGTCCTCGCTCCCCGGCGCGCCCGGTGGCTGAACCCGCTGGCCTGGCGCCGCACCGGTTACACGCTGCACGACGGCCTGCTCGTCTTCCGCAAGGGCGTCGTCTGGCGCAAGGTCGATCTCCTTCCCCTGGCTCGAGTGGTGAGTTTCGCCGTGTCCCAAGGACCGATCGAGCGGATGCTGCGCCTCGCGTCCGCGCGCGTCCACACCGTTCTCGGACCGATCACCGCCAGTCTGCCGGCCATCGGCACGGCGGACGCCGCCCGGTTGTTCGAGCAGGTGGCCGCAGGGATCGTAGCTGCCACACGAACAGACCGCAGCCATCGGTGGGCCCAGGCACAGGATGGCGTCACCGCACCAGCGAACATCGGAGATCAGCAGTGAACGCGCGAGCCGGTCGCCTCGGGATCGGCATCATCGGAGCTGGGAGGGTGGGACCCGTGCTGGGCGCTGCGCTCGCCGGCGCCGGGCATGCGATCACCGGAATCAGCGCGGTCTCCGCCCAGAGCCGCGACCGGGCTGAAGCGATGCTTCCGGCGGTGCCGATTCTCGACATTCCGAGCGTCGTGGAGCGCAGCGAACTGGTGATCCTCGCGGTTCCCGACTCCGAACTGGAGTCGCTCGTTGCCGGTCTTGCAGCCACATCGAGCTGGCTTCCAGGCCAACTGGTGATGCACACGGCGGCCGGCTTCGGCACATCGGTGCTCGCGCCGGCGCAGGCGCTCGGCGCCATCCCGCTTGCCATCCATCCGGCCATGGATTTCACCGGGACGAGCATCGACATCTCGCGCCTCACCGAGAGCTGGTTCGCCGTAACGGCGCCGACGCCGGTCCAGCCGATCGGCCAGGCACTCGTCGTCGAGATGGGCGGAGAACCCGTTGTCGTCCGAGAAGAGGACCGCGCGGCCTATGGAGAGGCCATCGACATTGCGACAGCTTTCTCACGGTCCATCGTCGCGCAGGCGACAGGCATCCTCGCGGGGATCGGGGTGGAACATCCGGGCGCTTTCCTGTCGTCGCTCGTCCGATCTTCCGTTGACAATGCGCTGCAGCAGACCGGACAGCTCTCGACAGACCCGCTGGGCCGGGAGCCGGGCGACGACGTGCCGCCGCAGGCCGGTACCATCGGTGGGTGACGAACAGTATCGCTGACATCCGTTCTCGGATCGCCGACGCCCGCCGCGCGGCAATCGCAAGAGGGATCCCGAATCCGCGTGTCGTGCTCGTCCCGACCATGGGTGCACTGCACGACGGACACCTTGCCCTCGTCGACCACGCGATCGGGCTCGGCGACGTCGTCGTCGTTTCGATCTTCGTGAACCCGCTGCAGTTCGGGCCGCAGGAAGACCTCGCCAGCTACCCGCGCACCCTCGACGAGGATGTCACCCGGCTGGCCGCGCGCGGCATCGAGCTTGTTTTCGCGCCGACCGCCGCCGAGATGTACCCGGACGGCCAGGTGGGCATCCGGGTCAGCGCCGGTGACGTCGGGACACGCCTGGAAGGACGAACCCGACCGGGTCACTTCGACGGGATGTTGACCGTCGTCGCCAAACTCTTCCACATCGTGGGCCCGGATGCCGCCGTCTTCGGTGAGAAGGATGGTCAGCAGCTGTTCCTCGTGAAGCGGATGGCCCGTGACCTCAATCTCCCCGTCGAGGTCCACGGGGTTCAGACCGTGCGTGCGGACGACGGGCTCGCTCTCTCCAGCCGCAACGTGTACCTCGACGCCGCCGGGCGCCGCTCGGCGCTCGCCCTGTCTGCTGCACTGGAGGCGGCGGCGGCCAGCGGAGATCGCGGCGTCGACGCGGCCACCGCGGCAGCGCACTCGGTGATCACCGGTGAACCCGGGGTCGAGCTTGACTACCTCGCTGTGGTGAACCCAGCGACCTTCCTCCCCATCGCTGAGGGATACTCCGGAACAGCGCTCGTCCTGATCGCCGCTCGGGTCGGAACCACCCGCCTCATCGACAACCGCAGCATCGTCGTCGGCTGACGCTGCGCCGGCGTGCTCGAGGGCAACGTAAGCTGGGACGACCCCACAAGGAGACGTTTTCGATCATGACTGCCCCCACCACAGACCAGGTTGCCGAGCCGACCGCTGACGAGATCTTCGAGCAGAAGGCGGTCCGGCTGGCCAAACGGGAGCGCCTGATGACGATGGCAGCGGATGCCGCCGGTGGTGCCTACCCGGTCTCCGTACCGGTCACCACCACCATTCCGGCCGTCCGGGAACAGTACGGTTCCCTCGAAGCCGATGAAACGTCCGGGGATGTCGTCGGCGTCGCCGGTCGGATCGTGTTCCTCCGCAACACAGGCAAGCTGTGCTTCGCAAGCCTCCAGTCAGGGGACGGAAGCCGGATTCAGGCCATGGTGTCGCTTGCCGAAGTCGGTGAGGACTCCCTCGCGCTCTGGAAGGAACTCGTCGACCTCGGCGACCACCTCTTCGTCTCCGGCGAGGTCATCTCCAGCCGTCGCGGAGAACTGTCGGTCATGGTTCGCGAGTGGCGAGTCGCATCGAAGGCGATCCTGCCCCTGCCGAACCTGCACAACGAACTCAGTGAAGAGAGCCGTGTCCGCAGCCGCTACCTCGACCTGATCGCCAGGGAACAGGCCCGGCAAAACGTCATCCAGCGATCCAGGGCCGTCGCCAGCCTGCGTCGCACCTTCACCGACCGCGGATACCTCGAGATCGAAACCCCGATGCTGCAGGTCATGCACGGCGGAGCATCCGCACGCCCGTTCGTCACCCACTCGAACGCCTTCGACACCGAGCTCTTCCTGCGCATCGCCCCCGAGCTCTACCTCAAGCGAGCCATCGTCGGCGGGATCGACCATGTCTTCGAGATCAATCGCAACTTCCGCAACGAAGGTGCCGATTCAACTCACAGCCCTGAGTTCGCCATGCTCGAGGCGTATGAGGGCTACGGAGATTACAACTCGATCGCCGACCTCACCCAGACCCTGATCCAGGACGCTGCTCTCGCTGTCGCTGGATCGCACACGGTCACCTGGGCTGACGGCACCGAGTACGACCTCGGCGGAGACTGGGACCGGATCTCAATGTTCGACAGCCTGTCAGAGGCTGTCGGCCGGAGAATCTCGCCCGAAACGCCGATCGAGGAGTTGCGAGAGCTCGCGGAGCGCGAAGGCATCGTTGTCCCGCATCCGATCCACGGAAAGTACATCGAGGAACTGTGGGAGCACTTCGTCAAGTCCGGACTCGTTCGGCCCACGTTCGTATGCGACTTCCCTGTTGACACGTCGCCGCTCGTTCGTGCTCACCGTTCGATCCCCGGCGTGGTTGAGAAGTGGGACTTGTACATCCGGGGATTCGAACTCGCCACCGGCTACTCCGAGCTGGTCGACCCCGTCGTGCAGCGTGAGCGTTTCGTCGAGCAGGCCCGACTCGCCGCCGGTGGAGATGCCGAGGCGATGCGCCTCGACGAGGAGTTCCTGCGTGCCCTCGAACACGGCATGCCCCCGACCGGAGGCATGGGAATGGGCATCGACCGGTTGATGATGGCCCTCACCGGACTCGGCATTCGCGAAACCATCCTGTTCCCCCTCGTGAAGTGAGACGGCGATGACTGACTACCTGCCCAAGGAAGAGCTGAACCCACGGGACCCGAAGAAGCCGTCCACGAACCGGATCATCATCTGGGTGGTCGTCGCCGGTATCGGGTTGTACCTGCTGATCTCCGGCATCGTCGGCATCGTCGCGGCGGGATGACCGCAGCCCCGGCCGGGGTATCCTTGTAGGGTCATGGACAATTACTGGCTCAATGCTCTCTGGTCGATCATCCCGACGCTCCTCGTCGGTGTGATCTTCTGGTTCGTCATGCGCGCGATTTTCCACGCGGACCGTGATGAACGTGCTGCATACGCTGACCTTGAAGCGGCGGAGCGTTCGCGTCTTGGCCTTCCGCCGGCAGAGTCCCCAGCCACGGGCGGCTCAGCTGAAAACTAATCTGCTCCGGCAGATAAGCTGAAGGCACCCTTCCCGACGTCAGGAGCCCGTGCGTGGATCTAGCGGCCCTGTGGGCGACCATGTTCGCCGACTGGTGGGTCGTTCTGTTCTTCACGATCGACTTCATCATCAAGGTCATCGCGATCGTCGTCGTTCCCCGCAATCGCCGCCCGACAGCCGGCATGGCCTGGCTTCTCGCCATCTTCCTCATTCCGTACGCGGGCGTCATCGCCTTCCTGCTCATCGGCCATCCGAAGCTCCCCAGGAAGCGCCGTGAGATCCAGGACGAGATCAACGACTTCATCCGGATCGCCGGGGAGAACCTGCCGAAGCAGGATCTGCAGCCGGGTCTTCCACTCTGGTTCACCAACCTCGTTCGCCTGAACCGTAATCTCGGAGCACTGCCCCTGCTCGGCGGCAACGAAGCCCGCCTGCTCGGCGACTACAACAAGACCCTCGCGGCCATGACCGAGGCGATCGACGCGGCGCACCATCACGTGCACGTCGAGTTCTATATCCTCAGTTGCGACGCGACGACCGCTCCGTTCTTCGACGCCCTTGAACGCGCGGTGCAGCGCGGCGTCACCGTGCGGGTCCTGTTGGATCACGTCGCCAACCTGCGTACCAAGGGGTATCTGAAGACCAGGCGGCGGCTTGACGAGACCGGCGCGGAATGGCATCTGCTCCTTCCGCTTCAGCCGTGGCGGGGCAAGTTCCAACGGCCGGACCTCCGAAACCATCGAAAAATCCTCGTCGTCGACGGTGACGTTGCGTTCATGGGTTCCCAGAACGTCATCGACCGCAGCTACAACAAGCGAGGCAACCTGCGCCGCGGCCTGCAATGGCAGGAACTGGTTGCCCGCGTCGAGGGCCCGGTGGTCGGTGGCGTCAATGCGATCTTCCTCAGCGACTGGTACAGCGAAACCGGCGAACTGGTGAGCCGCGAGATCGACGTGACCGACCCCGACCTGGACGACGGCGACCTCGACTGCCAGGTTGTGCCGAGCGGCCCCGGCTTCGACGGTGAGAACAACCTGCGCCTGTTCCTCGGGCTGCTCTACGCCGCCCAGAAACGTATCGTCATCACGAGTCCATATTTCGTGCCGGACGAGTCGATGTTGTACGCCATCACCACGGCGGTTCATCGCGGCGTCCCGGTCGACCTGTTCGTCTCTGAGATCGGGGACCAGGCACTCGTCTACCACGCCCAGCGTTCCTACTATGAGGCGCTGCTTCGAGCGGGAGTGCGCATCTATCTCTACCCGGCCCCATACATCCTGCACGCCAAGCACTTCACCATCGACGACGACGTCGCTGTGATCGGCTCGAGCAACATGGACATGCGCTCGTTCGGTTTGAACCTTGAAGTGTCGCTCATGGTTCGCGGTGCGTCGTTCGTTTCGGACATGCGAGAGGTCGAAGACGAGTACCGGCTCAAGAGTCGCGAACTCACCCTGGACGAATGGCTGAAACAGCCGCTCCGTTCCACCATCCTCGACAACCTCGCCCGCCTCAGCTCGGCTTTGCAGTAGGTCACGCCCTTACGAGCAGTTCCCCCACCTCGCAGCCCAGAGCATCGCAGATGGCCACGAGCGTCGAGAAGCGGATCGCCCGAGCCCGGTCGTTCTTCAGCACGGACAGGTTCACGATGCTGAGGCCGACCCGCTCGCTGAGTTCGGTCAGGGTCATCTGCCGCTCGGTGAGCAGCTCATCGAGCCGACACCGGATGCCGGTCGGTCCGTCGTCTGCCCCGCCCACTACACGAGCCCTTCTGTTTCGCGCTGCAACCGTTCCCCGGCCTTGAAGGCGAGGGCGACGGCGGCAAGACCGGTTGCGATGAAGTACGGGGCGAGTGATGCTGTGGCGACCATGGCTTCGTAGCTTCGCTCGCTCACGGTGGCGAACGCGCCGTTGACCCCTATCGTCTGCAACAGCGTGCCGATTGAGGTGCCCGCGATCAGCGCGATGGCCGTCGTGATGACAAGCCGTGTGTTGGTGCGGGAGAAAGCGCGCCCCCTCGTCATCAAGTTCCTGCACAGCGTGCCCAGGCACGCGATGATCGTCAGGACCATCAGAGCGTCGACGACCACCGCAAGGGCGAGAGACGCTACGACGACCCCCGGCAGGCCCGACACCGTCAGGACGGCCTGGTCGATCTCCACCGGCACAAGGGCACCGTCAGGCCCGATCGGCACGGGGGCGGCCGTGTCGGCAAACGGTACGAGTACCTCCACACCGGAATTCGGCAGGATGTCCGCGAGGCGGTTGACCGCGAACCCGACGGTGACGGCGGCGGCAACGGCTCCAACGATGATCACCGTCCAGAGGTCGGCCCGGTCGGACCGGGTCAGCGAAAGTGTGCCGGCGGCGTGCATGGTGCTCCTAACGATTATCGATAACAACGAATATCGATAAGCTATCGACAGTCGTTATGTCTGTCAAGAGGTGGTTCAGAAAGCCGGGGAGGCCGAGCCATGCAGGCTTCGCGCCGTGAGCGAACAAGGCCCAAATCCGAACCAGCGGTGGTTACGCTCTTTCTAACGGTGTCCCCATCCCTGCCCGGGCACCCAAGGAGCGAACATGTTTGAGAGATTTACCGACCGCGCTCGTCGCGTCGTTGTCCTGGCCCAGGAAGAGGCCAAGATGCTCAACCACAACTACATCGGTACCGAGCACATCCTGCTCGGGCTCATCCACGAGGGTGAGGGCGTCGCGGCGAAAGCTCTGGAGTCGCTCGGCATCTCGCTGGACGCCGTCCGCGAGCAGGTCCAGGACATCATCGGTCAGGGCCAGCAGCAGCCGACCGGCCACATCCCCTTCACGCCGCGTGCGAAGAAGGTCCTCGAGTTGTCGCTCCGTGAGGCACTCCAGCTCGGCCACAACTACATCGGCACTGAGCACATCCTGCTCGGGCTGATCCGCGAGGGTGAGGGTGTCGCGGCGCAGGTCCTCGTCAAGCTCGGCGCCGACCTCAACCGCGTGCGCCAGCAGGTGATTCAGCTCCTCAGCGGCTACCAGGGCAAGGAGACCGCTGCGGTCGGCGGCAACACCACCGAGACCACAGCGCAGGGCGGATCCCAGATCCTCGACCAGTTCGGACGCAACCTCACTCAGGCTGCTCGCGACAACAAGCTCGACCCGGTCATCGGCCGTGAGAAGGAAATCGAGCGGGTCATGCAGATCCTGTCGCGCCGGTCGAAGAACAACCCGGTTCTGATCGGTGAGCCAGGCGTCGGCAAGACCGCGGTCGTCGAAGGGCTCGCGCAGGCGATCGTCAAGGGTGAAGTGCCTGAGACGCTGAAAGACAAGCAGCTCTACTCCCTCGACCTCGGCTCGCTCATCGCCGGTAGCCGCTACCGCGGTGACTTCGAAGAGCGCCTGAAGAAGGTGACCAAGGAGATCCGCACCCGCGGTGACATCATCGTCTTCATCGATGAGATCCACACCCTCGTCGGCGCGGGCGCGGCTGAAGGCGCTATCGACGCCGCCAGCATCCTGAAGCCCCTGCTCGCCCGTGGCGAGCTGCAGACCGTCGGTGCCACCACGATCGACGAATACCGCAAGCACTTCGAGAAGGATGCCGCGCTTGAGCGCCGGTTCCAGCCGATCCAGGTCGCCGAGCCGTCGCTGCCTCACACCATCAACATCCTCAAGGGACTGCGCGACCGGTATGAGGCCCACCACAAGGTATCCATCACCGATGGAGCGCTCGTGGCGGCGGCGAACCTCGCCGACCGCTACGTCGCTGACCGGTTCCTCCCCGACAAGGCGATCGACCTGATCGACGAGGCGGGCGCGCGCTTGCGTCTGTCGATCCTCTCGAGCCCGCCCGAGCTTCGCGAGTTCGACGAGAAGATCTCCGTCGTCCGCGGTGCCAAGGAGACGGCGATCGAGGACCAGGACTTCGAGAAGGCGGCATCACTCCGCGACGAGGAGAAGAACCTCCTCGGCGAGCGACTCCGCCTCGAGAAGCAGTGGCGGTCGGGAGACGTCAAAACGACCGCGACGGTGGACGAGGGTCTCATCGCCGAGGTGCTCGCGCAGGCCACAGGCATCCCCGTCTTCAAGCTCACTGAAGAAGAGTCGAGCCGACTCGTCTTCATGGAGAAGGCGCTGCACCAGCGCGTCATCGGCCAGGAAGAAGCCATCTCGGCACTGTCGAAGACGATCCGGCGCACCCGCGCCGGTCTTAAGGACCCCAAGCGTCCCTCAGGCTCGTTCATCTTCGCGGGCCCGACCGGTGTCGGTAAGACGGAGCTCGCCAAGGCTCTTGCGGAGTTCCTGTTCGACGACGAGGACGCCATCATCTCGCTCGACATGAGCGAGTACGGCGAGAAGCACACCGTCTCGCGACTGTTCGGTGCTCCTCCCGGATTCGTCGGCTTCGAAGAGGGCGGGCAGCTGACCGAGAAGGTCCGCCGCAAGCCGTTCAGCGTCGTGCTGTTCGACGAGATCGAGAAGGCTCACCCCGACATCTTCAACTCGCTCCTCCAGATTCTGGAGGAGGGACGGATGACCGATGGCCAGGGCCGACTGGTCGACTTCAAGAACACCGTCATCATCATGACCACGAACCTCGGTTCCAAGGGGATCGCGGGCGGCCCGGTCGGCTTCCAGGTCGAAGGTGACACGACCGCGACCTACGAGATCATGAAGGCGAAGGTCACTGAGGAGCTCAAGAAGCACTTCAAGCCGGAGTTCCTCAACCGTGTGGACGACACCATCGTGTTCCCGCAGTTGTCCAAGCCGGAGCTTCTGCAGATCGTCGACCTGTTCACGAAGCGCCTCAGCTCGCGACTGCTCGACCGTGACATGACGATCGACCTGACCCTCGCAGCGAAGGAGCGCCTCATCGAGGTCGGCTTCGACCCCGCTCTCGGTGCACGTCCCCTGCGCCGTGCCATGCAAAACGAGGTCGAGGACCGTCTCAGCGAGAAGATCCTGCACGGCGAGCTCAACTCCGGTGACCACATCCATGTGGACTTCGCCGAAGGAGAGTTCGTGTTCGTGACCAAGCCGCGCGGTGAGACCGTCGCGGCAGGGCTGAACTCGGGCCGTTCACTCGGTACAGGCTCGGTCACCCCTGACCTCGCCATCACCGGCGACTAAGGTGCGACAACGAAAGGCCGGGAGGGTTCACCCTCCCGGCCTTTCGTGCATTGGCCAGGCGGATCGATTTCCGGCCGCGCCGAAAACCGCCGCGTGTCCACGGCGAGTCCCCAATGCATCCGTTTGATCCGGCGGCGCTCACGCCAGCCGGTCGAGGTAGCGCAACAGCACGCCTTCGCGCGTCGCCCACGGCGAGACGTCAAGCTCACGGACGTTGAATGCCGCCATCGCCTCGCTGAGGACGATGCCTCCCGCGACGATCTGGAACGTCCGGTCGGTCGTGATTCCCGGCAGCGCCGGCCTCGAATCCGCCGGTATCCGAGCCAACCGTGGCACCCAGTCGTCAAGCCGGTTCCGACGAAGAGTGAGGCGGTCCTCCTCGCCGACGCCGTCGCTCTCCGACCCGGCGAGGCGGGCGAGAGATCGAATCGTCTTCGACGACCCCACGATCTGTCCCGGTTTGCCCAACCCGGAGAACTCGGACCGCGCTGCCTCAAGCACCCCTTTGGCATGGTCGCGAAGCGAATTCTGCTGAGCCTGGGTCGGCGGGTCGTTGTGGAGGAACCCGATCGTCGATCGTCCAGCGCCGAGAGGAAGCGACAGGGCGAGCTCTGGCTCTTCATCCTTCCCGAGCGCGATCTCCAGCGAACCGCCTCCGATGTCGAAGAGCAGGATGTTGCCGGCCGACCATCCGTACCAGCGACGAACCGCCAGGAAGGTGAGCCTCGCTTCCTCCTCTCCACTCAGCACATGCAGGTCGAGGCCGGTTTCGCGCTCGATCAGCGAAAGAACCTCCGGCCCGTTCGCCGCTTCACGAATGGCCGACGTCGCCATGGGCAGCAACTCATCGAGGTTGCTGTCCCGGGCGATTCGCGCCGCATCCCGAATTGCGCCGACGAGCGAGGCGACTCCCTCTTCGGTGATGGAACCGTCGACGTCGATGTAGCGCATAAGCCGGAGCACCGACTTATGAGAAGCCTGGGCAACAGGGCGGGCGCCGCCATGAGCGTCGACAATCAACAGATGGACGGTATTTGAGCCCACATCGAGCACTCCGAGTCGCATACCCTCAGGTTACCGGTCGCTAAACTTGCGCTCATGACGAAGCCCGGGACGCCTGAATTCACCGTGCGTCGTGCGCGCACCGCAGATGTCGCCGCAATTCGTGAGCTGATCGAGCCCCTGGTCGCCGAGCGCATCCTGCTCGGCAAGGAACGTGTCGTCTTCTACGAATCCGTTCAGGAATTCCGGGTGGCCGAGACCTTCGACGGAACCCTCATCGGTTGCGGCGCGCTGCACGTGATGTGGGAGGACCTCGGTGAAGTCCGAACGCTCGCCGTCGCCCCGGGCTGGCTGGGCGCCGGTGTGGGTCGCGCCCTGCTCGAACGGCTTGAAGCGGATGCCCGAGAGCTCGGTCTGTCGCGGTTGTTCTGCCTGACCTTCGAGGTGTCGTTCTTCACCCGAAACGGGTATGGCGAGATCGGTGAAGGCGTCATCGACCCTGAGGTCTATTCAGAGATGGTGCGTTCCTCAGACGAGGGTGTGGCCGAGTTCCTGGACCTCGCCCGGGTGAAGCCGAACACGCTCGGCAACTCACGGATGCTCAAACGCCTCTGACCTGCTCATTCGTTGGCGCTCTTGTGAGTGCGCACCCGTGTGGATAGCTTTTACTCACTGTTTACCCGTCGGGTGAATGGGCGTCATGTAGCGGCCCTAGCGTTGCGGGTGTTGCTGCCGCTGACCCTGGCTTGTGCCGCAATGGAGCGCGCTTGTCGGCGCGCCTCATTCATCCCTCGTTGACTTTCGGGAGACCAATGTTGCTGTCCAAGCGCCTCTGGCGTACCACTGCCTTCGCATCTCTTGTTGGTCTGGCGGCCGCACCCCTCGCGGTGCTTCCGGCTTCGGCCAGCCCCGACGGAACAGGGGTGGTGATTAACGAGGCGTATCTTTCCGGCGGAAGTGCCGGGGCGGCGTACACGAACAAGTTCGTCGAGTTGTACAACCCGACCGATGCGGCTGTCGACATCAACAACTGGTCGCTGCAGTATCGAGCCGCAGCGGGCACCGCGGCGCCGACCAGCGTCGTAGACCTGACAGGCAGCATCCCGGCGAAGGGGTACTACCTCGTCTCCGGCGGCTCGAACGGCGCCAACGGGGCGGCGCTTCCGACCCCGGATGCCTCCCTGACCGGGTTCAACACGTCCGGCAGCGGCGGCACCATCCTTCTTGCCAACGTTCCGACGGCTCTCACCGGTGCACAGCTTCCGGCGGGAACGACGGTGGGCAACCCACTGATTCTCGACGCGCTCGGCTACGGCACCTCGAACACGTTCGAGACGGCAGCAGCGGCAGCGCCGGCGGGCAACACCGACGTCAAGAGCCTGAACCGTACGGCTTTCGCCGACTCCGACCGGAACACGGCGGACTTCAGCCTCTCCGCCACGATCACCCCCCAGAACTCAGCCGGTACGGCGCCGGTTGACCCGGTCGACCCGGTCGACCCCGTTGACCCCGTCGACCCGCCGGTCGCTCCGGCCACGGTTTCCATCGCCGAAATCCAGGGGACCGGCGACGCCAGCCCGATGGCCGGCGCGACCGTCACCACCACCGGTGTCGTCACCGCCGCATACCCAACCGGTGGCTTCGCCGGCTACTACCTCCAGACTCCAGGCACCGGTGGTACTGCTTCCAGCCAGAGCGCATCCCATGCACTCTTCGTCTACTCACCCAGCAGCGTGGCATCCGTCGCTGTCGGACAGTACGTCCAGGTGACCGGAGCGGTCTCGGAGTACTTCGGACTCACTCAGATCACCGTTGCCGAGGCCGCCGCGCTCAAGAAGCTCGACGGCTCAAATGTCGTCGCGCCGGTTGCAGCCGCCATCGCCTACCCGGATTCTGCCGCTGAACGCGAACGTCTCGAGGGCATGTTGATCGCCCCGGCTGGCGACTACACGGTCACCGATGTCTACAGCACGAACCAGTACGGCGAGATCGGCCTGGCCGCATCGACCACTCCGCTCGTGAACCCGACAGTTCTCGGCACGCCCGGATCCGCCGAACACGCGGCAGCCACGGCCCGGTTCGACGCCGAACTCGTCACCCTCGACGACGGCTCCACGATCAACTTCCTCAGCTCGGCCAACGGAGGAGCGAACAAGAACATCCCGCTCCCGTACCTGTCGACCACCGCCCCCGTGCGCGTCGGAGCGCCGGTCGCCTTCACGAAACCTGTGATCCTGGACTACCGCAACAGCAACTGGAAGTTCCAGCCGACCACACACCTGACCGCTGAGAACGCGCCCACCGTCCAGCCTGCGACGTTCGCGAACACCCGTACCGCGGCGCCCGAGAACGTCGGCGGCGACATCTCGCTCGCCACGTTCAACGTGCTCAACTACTTCGCCACCACGGGCGCCGATCGCACCGGCTGCACGTTCTACACCGACCGCGCGGGCAACCCGATCACGGTCAACAACTCGGATGCTCCCGGTTGCCGCGTGCGCGGAGCGGCGAATGCCGAGAACCTCGCCCGCCAGCAGGCCAAGATCGTCACAGCGATCAACGCACTCGACGCTGACATCGTTTCGCTCGAGGAGATCGAGAACTCCGCGGCTGTCGGCAAGGACCGCGACTTCGCGCTCGGCGTCCTCGTCGATGCGCTCAACGCCGACGCGGGGAGCGACGTCTGGTCGTTCGTACCGTCGCCTGCAGCCGTGCCCGCGAATGAAGACGTGATCCGCACCGCGTTCATCTTCAAAGCCGAGACGGTCGACACGGTCGGTGAAAGCCGCATTCTTCTCGATTCACCGGCCTTCACGAACGCCCGCGAACCCAACGCGCAGGCATTCAAGCCGGCCGGCGCAGCAGCTTCCGAAACGTTCCTCGTGATCGCCAACCACTTCAAGTCGAAGAGCAACGGTGGTGCGACCGGCGACAACGTCGACACCGGCGAAGGTGCCTACACAGGTGACCGTACCCGCCAGGCCACAGCTCTCGTTGCTTTCGCGGACGCGCTCACCACCGAGTTCGATACCGAGCGAGTGTTCCTCACCGGCGACTTCAACTCGTACGCCAAGGAAGCGCCGATCGCCGTGCTCGAGGACGCAGGCTACATCAGCCAGGGCGCCAAGACCGGTGAGTACACCTACCAGTTCGGCAAGGCCGTCGGCTCGCTCGATTACGTGTTCGCTTCGGAAGAGGCGAATGCCTCCGTCACCGGCGCCGACACCTGGAACATCAACTCGGTCGAGTCGATCGCCCTGGAGTACTCGCGTCACAACTACAACGCGACGAACTTCTACGCCGCAGACGCCTACCGCTCGAGCGACCACGACCCGATGATCATCGGGATCGACGCCACCGCGACCACGTCGGTCGTGAACCTGCTGAACATCAATGACTTCCACGGGCGGATCGACGCCAATACCGTGAAGTTCGCCGGAACGGTTGAGTCGCTGAAGGCCCAGTTCGGCCCGGACCAGTCGTTGTTCCTCTCCGCGGGTGACAACATCGGCGCCTCGTTGTTTGCGTCATCGTCGCTTCAGGACCAGCCCACGATCGACGTTCTCAACGCGCTGAGCCTCGCCGCGTCGGCCGTCGGCAACCACGAGTTCGACCAGGGCTACGACGATCTCGTCAACCGCGTCATCAACGGCGGGCAGAACGCCCGCTTCGACTATCTGGGCGCGAATGTCTACCAGAAGGGCACGACGACTCCCGCGCTCGACGAGTACGCCGTCTTCCAGGTCGATGGAGTGGACGTCGCCGTCATCGGCGCCGTGACTGAGGAGACCCGCACGCTCGTCTCACCAGCCGGCGTTGCGAATCTTGACTTCGGCGACCCGGTCGAAGCCGTGAACCGAGTCGCGGCACAGCTGACCGACGGGAACGAGGGCAACGGTGAAGCAGACGTGATCGTGGCCGAGTACCACGAAGGTTCCGGGCTGGCCAACGGCTCGACGCTTGAGCAGGCAATCCTGGCCGGAGGCGCCTTCGCCGACATCGTGTCGAAGACCACGGCGGAGGTCGACGCGATCTTCACCGGTCACACTCACATGGAGTACGTGTGGGATGCCCCGATCCCCGGTATGCCAGGCGAGACCAGGCCGATCGTGCAGACGGGAAGCTATGGCGCGAACATCGGCCAGGTCGTACTGACGGTGAACGACGCCAACGGCGACGTTCTCGAGTACGAAGCCCGCAACGTCGATCGGCTCACCACAGCGGATGCTGACCTCATCGCGGCGCACCCCGCCGTTGCTGAAGTCAACCGGATCGTGCAGGCAGCCATCGCGGAGTCAAACATCATCGGGCAACGAGTCATCGGATCGGCCACCGCGCCCATCACCACCGCATTCGCCAACGGAAGAAGGGATGACCGCTCGGCCGAGTCCACCCTCGGCAACTTCGTCGCGAACGCGCTCGTCGACTCGCTCGCATCCGCCGACCGGGGAGGCGCCGAGATCGGCATCGTCAACCCGGGTGGGCTGCGTGCCGACATTGACGCCGGCGACATCACGTACGCCGAGGCCAATGCGGTCCTTCCCTTCCTCAACAATCTGTGGACGACGTCCCTCACCGGGGCACAGTTCAAGATCATGCTGGAACAGCAGTGGCAGACCAACGCCGACGGATCCATTCCGTCGCGTCCGTACCTGCAGCTCGGACTGTCAGACAACGTGAGCTACACCTTCGACCCTGCACGTGCACAGGGCGACCGCATCACCAGCATCACGGTGAACGGCCTACCGATCGCCGCGGCCGGGACCTACCGGATCGGTTCGTTCAGCTTCCTGCTTCAAGGCGGCGACAACTTCCGGATCTTCACCGAAGGCACGGATACGCGAGACTCCGGTCTCGTCGACCGTGACGCGTGGATTGACTACATCACTGCCAACAGCCCGGTCTCGCCGAGCTTCGATCGTCGTGCAGTCCAGGTCACCGGAATCCCGACCGGGCCAGTGGTCGAAGGCAGCACGGTCACGTTGAACCTCGCGAAGCTCGACCTGACCTCCCTCGGTAGCCCGGTGAACACACTCGTCACCGCCGCCATCGACGGAGTAGTCGTTGCCACCACGCCGGTGACAGCAGGAGCAGCGACGGTGTCGTTCACGGTTCCGGCGGGTGCCGGCGACAAGACGCTGACCATCATCGCGCAGGAGTCGGGCACGACCGTCACCGTGCCTCTGACCGTCGCGGCGGCGGCGCCGCCCGAACCGGCGACCGATCAGGAGATCGAGCAGGCCGTCAAGGACCTGATCGACGTTTCAGGTGAGCTCGTCCGAGGCGAGACCATCACGATCCAGCTCGCGCCCGAGTGGGCGGGTACCTCCGTGTCAGTCTGGCTGCACTCCGAGCCGATTCTGCTGAGCGACGGCCTCCAGCAGGTCGACGCAAACGGGCAGGTCACCGTGACCGTTCCAGAGGACGCGCCGAAGGGCAAGCACCGGTTGGTGGTGCTCGATGAAGACGGCACTGTCATCTCGTGGACCGAGATCCGGATCAAGCCGGTGAAGGGTGGACCGGACGGGCCCCGTCGCTAGCGACACAGGCAATACTCGATCCGCCTGACGCGCGGAGGGACGCAATCGCTACCCTCCGCGCGTCTTCGTCTGCGGGCATCCACCCGCTGGCTATCCTGAATCCATGTCGACCAACGAACGCAGCGCGCGCGAACCAAAGAGCGTCTACGTACGCCGGCGGCTCTGGGTTCTCGCCGGATTCATCGCCGTTGTCGCGATCATTGGACTCGTGATCTGGAAGCCTGGATCGACGTCGGGCGCCGCACCGCAGGAGCCGCCCAGCACCAAGGTTTCTTCATCGGCCGCATCGACCCCCACGCCGACTCCCGGCGCAGCGACTGAGTGCGACGAGGGCGATGTCGTCGTCGAAGCGCTCACCGACAAGGACACTTATGCCGCGGGGGAGCTCCCGCAACTCTCGCTCCGGATCGCTAACACGAGCGACGCGGCGTGCGGTGTCAATGTGGGAACCGCCGCCCAGGTCTTCACCGTCACGAGCGGTGACGACATCTATTGGACGTCGACGGACTGCCAGGTCGAGCCGGCGGATGCCGTCGTGACCCTGGAGGCAGGACAGGTCGTCGCCTCCACCGCACCGGTCCAGTGGGACCGCACTCGCTCCACGCCATCGACGTGCGAGGGGGAACGCCCGGCCGCTCCTGCAGCGGGTGCGTCCTACCACCTCAGCACGTCGGTCGACGGATTCGAGAGCGAAGAGTCGAAGCAGTTCATCCTCCTGGGCTGAGCGCTGGCCTCGCCCGCGGCTCGGTTTCGACTGTCGCGGCAAGCGTGCCGCGCCGCTCAACCCGATCGTGTTCGAAAGCTCCGCTTCCGAGCACGATCGCTGCAAAGATGGACAGCATGTCCAAAAAGAAGAAGCAGCCGTCGTTCCGCTCCCAGGTGCTCGCGGAGGCCCTCGAGCAGCAGGACATGGCCGCTGTGGCTTTCGCGCTCCGCAACGACCGAGTGATCGTGCCGCTTCTCACAGCAGGTCAGCGCGACAAACCGACGGATGCGGGCGAGGTCTGGACGTATCGGCAACCGGAATCGGGTCGACTCGCTCTTCTGCTCTTCTCCGATGCGGCGAACAAACCTGCCGCGCTTCCGCCGACCGTCGGGCTGCAGGACGGTGTCTGGCTGCACACGTTCCTGCGCACGCACGGAAGCGAAATTGAAACCGTTTTCTTCGACATCGCCGGCCCGCATCCGATGCAGGCAACCCCTGATGAACTGCTGCGAGTGCTTGCGCTCTGAACCCCGTGGGTCAGAAGGCCCGATCGAGCTCTTTGTCGAAAGCCGACCCTGCGGCACTTCTGGCTGAAGTCAACGCCTCGCGGATGCTGCCGACCGTCGCATCGACGATGGTGCGGTACCCCAGACGCCGCGCCTCGCCCATACGCTGCTTGGCAGCAGCTACCGGGCGGACCTCGCCGGCGAGTGAGATTTCTCCGAATGCGGCGAAGTCATGGGGGACCGGGTAGTCGGACGCCGCCGAGGCGATCGCGATGGCGATGGCAAGGTCCGCGCCGGGTTCGGTCAGCTTCACCCCGCCGACGGTGGACACGTAGACATCCTTGTCGTGCAGCTTGATCCCCGCACGTTGTGACAACACGGCGAGCAGCATCGCCACCCGGGAGGAATCGACCCCGTTGGTCACACGTCGGGGATTCGGCATCGGGGTGTCGAGGACGAGCGCCTGGATTTCGACCGGGATCGCCCGTTTACCTTCCATCGACACCGTGACACAGGTGCCGGAGACCGCCGCACCGCGGCTGAGAAACAGGGAGCTGGGGTCAGGGACCTCGGCGATGCCGTCTCCGGTCATTTCGAAGCATCCGACCTCATCGGTCGGCCCGAACCGGTTCTTCAGGGCCCGGACGAAGCGGAGCGAGGTGTGCCGATCGCCTTCGAACTGGCACACAACGTCGACGAGGTGCTCGAGCAGCCGGGGGCCGGCGATGCTGCCGTCCTTCGTGACGTGACCAACCAGCAACACGGGCAGGCCACGCTCCTTCGCTACGCGGATCAGTGTTTGCGCCACCTCGCGAACCTGGCTCGGCTGCCCGGCGATCCCGTCAGAAAGCGGGCTGGACACCGTCTGGACGGAGTCAACGATCAAAAGCTGCGGTTTGACGGCGTCGATCTGCCCGAGCACGACTCCCAAATCCGTTTCAGCGGCGAGGAAGAGGTTGTCGCTGAGTGCCCCGGTACGGCGAGCTCGGAGCTTGACCTGATTGACGGACTCCTCGGCGCTGACGTAGAGCACGCGGGATTTCGCCTTCGCAGCCTTTGCCGCAACCTCGAGGAGCAACGTCGATTTGCCGACTCCGGGTTCTCCGGATAACAGAATCGCTGCACCGGGAACGATGCCACCGCCGAGCACGCGGTCGAATTCGTCGATGCCGGTTGGCCAGTGCGCGACATCCGCTTCGGTGATCTCAGTGATCGGCCGGGCGGAGCGGTCGGCGGAGACCGACGCGGCCGTAACTCTTTGGACGATCCCCGTCTCGACGGAGACGTCGACCACGGTGCCCCACTGCTGGCATTCGCCGCATCGGCCTGCCCATTTCAGGGTCTGCCAGCCGCACTCGGTGCATTTGAAGGTCGAGGTCGGTTTAGCCATGGACCGAGCTTATCTGCGGGCTCCGACAAGCTCGGGAGACACCGGGCAACGGGGGTGAACCGGCGATTTCGCACACACCGTGTGGATCAACTACACTCGACGGCGGTGGCGTGTCCGAGCGGCCGAAGGTGCAACTCTCGAAAAGTTGTGTGTGTGAAAGCGCACCGTGGGTTCAAATCCCACCGCCACCGCCACAGAGAAGGCCCCGACTCCCTGAGAAACACAGGGAAGTCGGGGCCTTCGTCATTCGCACAGTGGCTCCGTCCCCGTTGACGGATGCCACTCGCCGGGCTGCCCCCGCCCTATACTTTGTGTATGCCAATTCCGCGAGGCATCCGCACTCAACCGTCCGCCCTCGAGCCGTACGGAAATGATCTGTGAGCGGCGGTCTTGTCGCCCTGCTGGACGATGTCGCAGCCCTCGCGCGCATAGCGGCCGCCTCGGTCGACGACGTCGCTGCCGGAGCTGCCAAAGCGGGGGTCAAGGCTGCCGGCGTGGTCATCGATGACGCCGCCGTCACCCCGCAGTACGTGTCAGGGGCGGACCCGTCTCGCGAACTGCCGATGATCAAGCGGATCTTCTGGGGTTCGCTTCGCAACAAACTGTTGATCATCCTGCCGGCGCTGCTGCTCATCAGTGCCTTCATCCCGGCGGTCATTCCGTTCATCCTCATGCTTGGTGGCACCTACCTCTGCTACGAGGGTGCCGAGAAGGTCTGGCACAAGCTCCGCGGCGGCCACTCCGCGGAGGAGAAGGTGCCGGCGGTTGAACGGGGCCCCGAGGCGGAGGCGAAGGTGACCAAGGGCGCCATCACCACCGACTTCATCCTGTCCTGCGAGATCATGGTGATCTCGATGAACGAGGTGGCCGGTGAGTCCCTGTGGTCGCGAGCGATCATTCTGGTCGTCGTAGCACTCGCGATCACGATCCTCGTGTACGGTGCCGTCGCGCTCATCGTCAAGATGGACGACATCGGCCTGCACCTGACCACCAAGGACTCTGCCGGCTCCCAGCGCTTCGGCGAACTGCTCGTCAAGGGGATGCCCGCCGTGCTGGCCGCGATCACCTTCATCGGGACGATCGCCATGCTGTGGGTGGGTGGGCACATCATGCTGCAGGGAGCCTACGACCTCGGTTGGCACTTGCCGTATGACCTGGTGCATGTGCTCGAGACACCTGTCGCCGGCATCCCAGTGGTGGGCGGCTTGCTGGCGTGGCTCGTGAACACCCTGTGCTCGGCCGTCCTCGGACTCGCCTGGGGCCTCGTCGTCATGGCCATCCTGCACCCGCTGTTCAAGGTGCTGCCGTTCGGCAAGGGAAAGGGCGAGCACGAGGAAGGCGACGGTCGCGCCGCGATCGCCGGCTATCGGCCGACGAAACGTAACGTCGACTCTGCCCCTTAGCTCGTACCCACCGGCGCCAGACACAGGCGGATCGGTACCAGACATCCCGCCTAGACTGGCGCGGTGACTGATGCCTCTCCTGTTCTCGGACTCCTGCTCGACGTCGATGGCCCGATCGCCAGCCCGATCAGCCGGAGCATCGCGATCCCCAGCATTGCCCGCGACCTGGTCGAACTCGCCAACGGCGGGATCCCGATCGCGTTCAACACTGGCCGATCCGATGCCTTCATCCGAGCTGAAGTCCTGCCACAGCTTCTCGCCGCCGGGCTCGACGCCGACGCGCGGGTGTGGGCCATCTGCGAGAAGGGGTCCGTCGTCGTTCGCATCACCCCGGCCGGTTTCGGCGAGATCGACGTCGATGCGTCGCTGGCCGTCCCTGCTGCGTACGGGGATGCCATCCGCGAACTCGTCAGGACGTCGTACGACGATGTCGTGTTCTTCGACGAGACCAAGCGCGCCATGGTGTCCGTCGAGCAGCGGCTGGATGTCTCCGCTGAGCAGTTCTCCGCTCGACGGGACGCCTTCGATTTCGACGCGGCCGCACAGTTGACGGCGCACGGCCTGGGTTACGAGTGGGGAGACACCATCGTCACCGACGCATCCGGTGCTGTCCCGTTCCGGATCGACCCCACGATCATCTCGACCGACATCGAGTCGGTGAAACTCGGCAAGGACCTCGGCGCGAGCAAGTTCCTCGCGCTCCTCGAGGCCGACGGAGCGGCTCTGCCACTCTCCTGGCGCACGCTCGGCGATTCACGCACCGACTACGCCATGGCCGACTGGTTGCACGAGCAGGGGCACGATGTCGTCCACGTCGACGTTCGCCCAGCCGACGGAGTACCCGAGACGCCGTACCCGGTTCGGCACCACAGCACCCTGATCCATGACGACGCCGGCGCCCTCTACCTGGGCGCCTGGGTAGGGATGCTGCGCGGCGACGTGGACGACGACGGAACCGTCGAATAGAGCCAACGGCGTCAGGATCCGCGGAATCTCGCGGAATACCGGGGCGACACGCCCGGGGCGCATCCCGAATTTGCCAGGTGTTCAGATCGAACGTAAAGTTCTTACTTGTCACCCCAAAGGTGCGGCAGAGCGACTAGCTCGCCGGCCTCATGCGGGACCAAATCCAGGTAAAAGAACAGGCACTCTTGAGTGTCGGCGTTCACTGCCTTAGGATTAACAACCTCCACTCGAAGAAGCTGAAGAAATTCAGTCGATCGATTTGGTGCGCCGACTCTTCGTCGGAGCCCAAAACGGCCGATTTGACAAGAACTTCGAGAGTGGTAAGTTAGAGAAGTTGCCCTGCGGAGCAGCCCGGAAGGGTGAAAAGCAGGAGCATCCGATCCTTGAGAACTCAACAGCGTGCACAATGTCAAATGCCAAATACCCGGCAATCCGACCTTTTTGGTTGGGTACGGATTCCTTTGGAAAACATTTAAACAACAAAGCAAGTCAGTAATGATTTGTTCTGTCAGTTTCAAACTCGCGGCTTCTGAACCTATTCCGGTTCGTTGCTGCAAATAATGTGCCGGTCGCTTC
>NZ_JBKJWH010000146.1:0-41071 GCF_046716805.1 Mycetocola sp.
CGGGCACTAGCACCTCAAGCTAGCGCGTCTGCCATTTCCGCCACCCGCGCATGTGTTCGGGCCGTAGTATTACCGGCGCCGAGGTAAAACTTTAGCACGGTTTTCGGATGGTGTTTGCACGTCTCACAAACCATTCGGGCAGTAGCGTGGGGGGCATGCTTTCCGCCGCGTCCAGCCCGTCCGACACCCCCGCCGAACTCGATGAGACTGTGAGCGTGGCCCGCGACCTCATCCGCATCGACACCACCAACTACGGTGAGGGACGCTCCAACGGGGAGACGGCGGCAGCCGAGTACGTCGCCGCCTATCTCCGCGAGCTCGGCCTCGAACCGGAACTCTTCGACTCGGAACCGGGACGAACGAGCGTGGTCGCCCGAGTCGCCGGGCGGGACAGCGCACGCGGTGCCCTCGTCGTTCACGGCCACCTCGACGTCGTCCCCGCCGACCCCGCCAACTGGAGCGTCGACCCGTTCGCGGGGGAGATCAAGGAGGGCATGCTCTGGGGACGTGGCGCCGTCGACATGAAGAACATGGACGCGATGATCCTCACCGCCGTCGCGGAGCTGCTGCGGGCGGGGGAGCGGCCGGCCCGGGACCTGATCCTGGCGTTCTTCGCCGACGAGGAGAACGGCGGCGTGTTCGGTTCGCACTACCTCGTGGATACCCGCCCCGAGCTGTTCGCCGGTGCCACGGAGGCGATCAGCGAGGTCGGCGGCTACTCGATCTCGATCGACGGCAAACGCGCCTACCTGGTGCAGACGGGAGAGAAGACGCTCCTCTGGGTGAAGCTCATTGCCCGGGGTCCGGCCGCGCACGGCTCCCGCGTCGTTCCTGAGAACGCGATCACGCGCCTGGCCGAAGCCGTGGCCGCAGTCGGCAGGCAGGACTGGCCGATCCGGCTCACCGCGACCACAACGGCGCTGCTGGGGGAAGTGGCGCGCATCCTCGGCGTCGAGCCGCAGGCGCTCGGGCCAGACGAACTCGCCCTCGCGACCGGTACGGCATCCGGATTCATCCAGGCGTCCCTCCGCACGACGACCAACCCGACCGTCCTGACCGCCGGGTACAAGCACAACGTCGTGCCGGACACCGCCGAAGCGCTCGTCGACATCCGGACGCTCCCCGGCGAAGAGGATGCCGTCCTGGCCGCCGTGCAGGAACTCGTCGGCCCCGACATCGAGATCGAAGTGATGCACCGGGACGTCGGCCTCGAGAACGAGTTCTCCGGCCCGCTCATCGACGCGATCCGGGAAACCCTCGCCGCCCATGACCCGGGAGCCGAGGTCCTGCCGTACCTGCTCCCCGCAGGGACGGACAACAAAGCATTATCGAAGCTTGGCATCACCGGCTACGGATTCGCCCCGCTGCGGCTGCCTGAAGGCCTCGACTTCCCGGCGATGTTCCACGGCGTCGACGAACGGGTTCCGCTGGACGCATTAGTCTTTGGCAGGCGGGTTCTTACGGATCTCCTCCGCAGCTACTAGACCATCAACGGCAGGACATTCTTCACCCGTGGACTTTCTCAACGCGATCATCCTCGGCCTCGTACAGGGCCTGACCGAATTTCTCCCGGTATCGTCGAGCGCCCATTTGCGCATCGTCGGGGAGTTTCTCGGCACCGGCGAGGACCCGGGAGCCCGGTTCACAGCGATCACTCAGATCGGCACCGAGCTGGCCGTCATCATCCTGTTCTGGGGTGACATCGTGCGGATCATCGGCGCCTGGTGCAAAGCGCTCGTCGGCAAGATTCCCCGCAACGACCCCGACGCGCGGATGGGCTGGTTGATCATCCTCGGCTCCGTGCCGATTGTCGTGCTCGGGCTGCTCTTCCAGGACCAGATCGAGACGACGCTGCGGTCGCTGTGGTTCACCGCGTCGATGCTTATCGGTTTCGGCATCCTCCTCGGCATCGCCGACTGGGTCGGCCGGAAGAATCTCAAACTGGAGAACCTCGGCTACCGCCACGGCATCATCTTCGGCTTCGCCCAGGCGCTCGCCCTCATCCCTGGCGTCTCCCGTTCAGGCGGCACCATCACCGCCGGCCTGTTCCTCGGCTACGACCGCGCGTCGGCCGCACGGTATGCCTTCCTCCTCGCCATTCCCGCGGTGATCGGCAGCGGGTTCTTCCAGGTCTTCAAGTCGATCGCCGACCCGTGCCTGCCGGGCGCCACCGACTGCAAGCCGGAGATCTACGGCCCGCTGGAGACACTCGCCGCGACCGTCGTCGCGTTCCTCGTCGCCCTCGTCGTGATCAAGTTCTTCATGAGCTACATCTCGAAGCGCAGCTTCATGCCGTTCGTGATCTACCGGATCGCGCTCGGCCTCGTCCTGTTCGTGCTTCTGGGCACCGGCGTCGTCGACGCCGTCTAAGCCGCACGCGTCGGCCACAGCCTGCCGACCGGATTAGGCTGGGACGGTGAAGGCATGGAACAGACCTGAGATCCCGACCCTTCCCGGCCTTTCCTCGGCGCCGTGCCTTTATGACACGTCGACGCGCGGGCTCGTGGAAGCGCACACCGGCGACACCGCCAGACTCTACGTCTGCGGCATCACCCCCTATGACGCCACCCACATGGGCCACGCCGCCACCTATCTGGCCTTCGACACGCTGCAGAGGGTCTGGCTGGACGCCGGCCTCGAGGTGCACTTCGCGCAGAACGTCACCGACATCGACGACCCGCTCCTCGAACGGGCGGCGGCAACCGGGGTCGACTGGCAGGAACTCGCTGCCAGCCAGGTGGACCTGTTCCGACGCGACATGGAAGCCCTGAGCATCCTCCCGCCCGAAGATTACGTCGCGGTGACCGACGTGCTCGATGAGATCGCGGAGGCCGTTCGACGGCTGCTCGTCGCGGGCGTGGCCTACGAGGTTCCGACTCCGGAGAGCTCTGCCGGATCCGACATCTACTTCGACAGCGCCCTGGCGGCGACGGCAGGGATTTGGGCGCTTGGTGAGATCAGCAACCTCGACCAGGCGACGATGGAAGAGCTGTTCGCCGAACGCGGGGGAGACCCCGACCGCGAAGGCAAGCGCGATGTCCTTGATCCCCTGCTCTGGCGGGCCGCACGCGACGACGAGCCATCCTGGGAGAGTTCCGTCGGAGCAGGCAGGCCCGGCTGGCACATCGAGTGCTCCGTCATCGCCCTGATGGAACTCGGCCGTGACTTCACCGTGCAGGGCGGCGGCTCGGACTTGATCTTCCCGCACCATGAGATGAGCGCCGGGCACGCTGCCGCGTTGAGCGGGCATCCGCTCGCGCGGGTGTACAGCCACACCGGCATGGTCGCCTACCAGGGCGAGAAGATGTCGAAGTCTCTCGGCAACCTCGTGCTCGTGTCGAAACTGCTGGCCGCAGGGGTCGATGCGCGCGCCATCCGGTTGACCCTCCTCGCACACCACTACCGCTCGGACTGGGAGTGGACCGACTCGGCGCTCGAGACGGCCGAGGACCGGCTCAGCACCTGGAGCTCCCGCCTCTCCGTCGACGCGGACCGGGGAACGACATCCGCTCATGACGTACTGACCGCCCTGCGGGAGGCTCTCCGGATCGATTTGGACACGCCGAAGGCTCTCGCCATTGTCGATTCAGCCGTCGCCCTGGGGGTCGACGACCCGGCGCTGCTGCGCCGCGCCGTTTCCGCGCTCCTCGGCGTGGACCTCTGACGAACCGGACTCAGCGGGGCGTCGGCGGTTCGTTGCGCCCGTCGCCCTTGCCGTCTGCCGAACGCCGCAGGTAACGCTCGAATTCCTGAGCGATGGCCTCGCCGCTCGCCTCAGGCGATTCGACGGTGTCCCGCGCCTGCTCGAGCTGGCGAATGTACGCGGCCATGTCCTCGTCCTCGCCCGCGAGCGCGTCGATACCCTGCTCCCACTCGGCTGCTTCCTCGACCAGATCACCGCGCGGGATGACGACGTCGACGATTTCCTCAAGCTTGTCGATGAGCGCCAGCACGGCCTTCGGGGATGGTGCGTTGTGCACGTAGTGCGGAACGGAGGCCCAGATGGCGACTGTGGGGATGCCTGCGTCCTCAGCGGCCTCAGCGACGACGCTGAGGATGCCGACCGGGCCTTCGTACATGCTCCGTTCGATCTGCAACTCGGATCGCACCTCCGGGTTTTCGCTCGAGGTGAAGATGGAGATCGGGCGGGTGTGCGGCACGTCGGCGAGCATCGCTCCGAGAAAGACGACGGCGGAGATGTCGGCCGCGAGGGCGGCATCCACGATTTCGGCGGTGAACGCCTTCCAGCTGCGGGACGGCTCGACGCCGACGAGGAGGTAGATGTTGCCGCCGTTGTCGCCGGAGACGTTGAGGTCGGCGTCGTCGGCGAGCGGTTCAGCCGGAGAGAGGGGCGTGGAGGGACCGTACATCGTCGTGGTCGGCCAGCTGAGCCGCCGCCTGGCGTCATCGTCGATGCCGATCACCGGGCGATTGAACTGGTAGTCGTAGTACAGCTCAGGGTCCAGCTCGAGCATCGGCGCCACGTCCAACTGTTCCTGCAGGACTCTGACGGCGCCGGTCGCGGCTTCTCCGGCGTCATTCCAGCCTTCGAACGCGACAACGAGAAGTCGACCCTTGAGCAAAGAGTTCCCCGATTCTGTGAATTGTGGCCCATGCCCGAACACGGGCATCCTCCAAGAATAGGCGCAGTCCGTTCCCGGGTAGCATTGAAACCCGTGACTACACAGCTTCCCGCCGCCGTCCTCTGGGATATGGACGGCACACTCGTCGATACCGAACCGTACTGGATCACTGCAGAGACGGACCTCGTCGAGTCCTTCGGCCGTACCTGGACCTATGAGGACGCCATGACGCTCGTCGGCTCAGGGCTGTGGGAGTCGGCACGGATCCTGCAGGCCCACGGTGTCGACATGCCCGGAGACGACATCGTTCAGCTCCTCACCGGTCGCGTACAGGACCGGCTCAGGGCCGACGGTGTCCCGTTCCGCCCCGGCGCCAGGGAACTGCTCAAAGAACTCCGCGACCTCGGCGTGAAGACCGCTCTCGTGACCATGTCGGTCCGGGCGATGGCGGAGCAGGTGCTCTCGCACCTCGACTTCGCCGCGTTCGACGTCGTCGTTCCCGGCGACGAGGTGGAGCACCCGAAACCCCATCCTGAACCGTACCTGCGCGCAGCTGAACTCCTCGGGGTCTCCATCTCCGACTGCGTCGCCATCGAGGATTCCCGCGCCGGGCTGGCATCCGCTGTCGCGTCCGGTGCCGTCTCGATCGCCGTGCCGCACGCGGTGACGATCCCCGAAGGCCCCACCCATACCACCTGGCCCACCCTGGCCGGAAGAACCAGCACCGACGTGACGGCGCTTTTCGCCGCTTCACGCAGCGAAGGAATCCCACGATGACCGCACAACCCAACGCCGGGCGACCCCTCGACGAACGCCCGCAGAACGCCGGCCCGTTCCGGGTGGGCGACCGCGTGCAGCTCACCGGCCCGAAGGGCAAGCGCAACACCATCACGCTCGAGCACGGGAAGGAATTCCACACCCACCGTGGCATCGTCGGGCACGACACCATCATCGGGTTGCCTGACGGGTCGGTCATCACCACAAGCGACGGCATCGAATACCTGGCATTGCGCCCGCTGCTCGTCGACTTCGTCATGTCGATGCCGCGAGGCGCCGCCATCATCTACCCGAAAGATGCCGCCCAGATCGTCGGTCAGGCCGACATCTTCCCCGGGGCAACGGTCGTTGAAGCCGGTGTCGGATCCGGTGCGCTGTCGCTGTGGCTCCTCCGTGCCATCGGCCCGACCGGCCGGCTGGAGTCCTTCGAACGTCGCGACGAGTTCGCCGATGTGGCCCGCGGGAACGTGGCGACATTTTTCGGTTACGACCCGGACAACTGGCGCGTGTCGGTCGGCGACCTCGCCGAAACTCTTCCGAACACGGTCGAACCGGCATCCGTCGACCGCGTCGTCCTCGACATGCTCGCGCCCTGGGAGAACATCGACGCCTGTGCGACGGCCATGAAGCCGGGCGGAGTGCTCCTCTGCTACGTCGCCACGGTGACTCAGCTGTCGCGGGTGGCCGAGGCCATCCGCGCCACCGGGCAGTTCACCAATCCCGAGTCGAACGAGACGATCGTCCGCGGGTGGCACGTCGAGGGCCTCGCCGTGCGACCGGATCACCGGATGATCGGCCACACCGGCTTCCTGATCACGGCCCGCCGACTCGCCCACGGTGCCGTCCTTCCGGAACTGAAGCGTCGGCCGAGCAAGTCCGACTTCAGCGACGAAGACGTGGAACTGTGGACACCTGGTGCCCTCGGCGAACGAAACGTCAGCGCGAAGATCCTCCGCAAGCGCGTACGCACCGTGAACAACTCGGCGCAACTCAGCCGATCGAGGTCCTTCGGCGACGCCGTCGACAGCGCCGACGGCCTGTCTGAACCCGACGAAACTCCCAGCCACTAAAATAGCCACGCGACCGTTTCGCATCCGCCCTCCAGCATCGAAGAGAGATCCCGTGCGCAAGGCACCAGCACTGCTCCTGTCCGCCGGCCTGTTGATGGCCACCCTTACCGGCTGCGCTCCGACGTCAGCGGCGGATTCCTGCGTGCCGACGGCACCGGACGGCGCCGCGTCGACGTTGATCGACGTGTCCGGTTCGTTCGGCTCCGCTCCCCAGGTCGACTTCCCGACCCCGGTGAAGGCTCAGCAAACCGAGCGCGCCCTGGTGATCGCCGGGGACGACGACGGCCCCGTGCTCACCGGGAACCAGAGCGTTCGGATGGCGCTGGCCATGTACGACGGAGAAACTGGCGAACCGGTTCCTGGGGCGGCGTACGGTGAGCCGGCCGTCTATGCGACGTCACAACTCAACCCCGAGATCACAAAGGGGCTGGAGTGCGCGACTCCCGGATCCCGCATCGCCATGACCGTTCCGCAGGGCGATCAGGCCGCCATCCTCGTCGCCGACATCTTCGATGTGTTCCTCGCGAAGGCGGACGGGGCCGACCGTCCCGTGCTGCAACCCGGACTCCCGTCGGTCGTGACCGCTGCTGACGGCACACCGGGTCTCACCATTCCGAAGTCGGACCCGCCGAAGGAACTCGCGGTCGCGGTGCTCAAAGAGGGCGACGGCGAGACGGTGTCGAAGGCCTCCCGGATGATCGTCCATTACACCGGTGCGCTGTGGTCGGAACGCACCATCTTCGACTCCTCCTGGCAGAACGGCTCCCCGGCGACATTCAGCCCTGAGGAGATCATCCCCGGCTTCGCCACGGCGCTCGTCGGCAAGCAGGTCGGCTCCCAGATCCTCGTCGTGATTCCGCCTGAACTGGGTTACGGCGAGCAGGCAAACGCGACCATCCCGGCGAACTCGACGCTTGTGTTCGTCGTCGACATCCTCGGCACCCTGCCCTGACCCACACAGGCCAGGCGGCTCCGCCCGGCCGGACGCAAGGAGGATGATGTCGTGCCAGAACCCACCGAAGCCGCAGCGCAGCGCGTCGCCGTCGAGGAGCGTCTCTTCAGCCTCGTGCTCGCCCTGCTCGCGACCGAACAGGGCCTGACCAAATCGGAGATCCTCTCGACGGTGCAGGGGTACCGGCAGCGTTACTCGAACTCGGGCGGAAACGCCTCACTCGAGCGCCAGTTCGAACGCGACAAGGACGACATCCGAGAACTCGGGATTCCGCTCGAGACGGTCGAAGCGCCGGGGGACCCCGGCAACAATCAGCTCACCCGCTATCGCATTCCCAAGGGGGAATACGACCTGCCCAAGGAGCTCACGTTCTCGCCGGCGGAGATCGCCATGCTGTCCCTCGCTGCCACGGTGTGGCGGCAGGGCTCGTTGTCGGGGGAGTCTCGACGCGCCATCCTCAAACTCCGTTCGCTGGGGATCGAATCTGACGAACCGGTGATCGGGTATGCGCCGCGTGTCCGGATCCGGGAGAACTCGTTCGAGCCGCTCCGGCAGGCGCTCGAACACCACAGCGTCGTCGAATTCCCGTACCTCAAGCCGGGGGAGTCGACCGCGAAGACGCGTACGGTTGCCCCGCTCGCTCTCGTGCAGCACCACGGCCGCTGGCACCTGTCCGCCCACGACCTCACCATCGACGAAGGCCGGACCTACCTCCTCTCCCGGATCGTCGGACCTGTGAAGCCCATGCAGCGGACCTGGAAGCCTCCGGAAACGGGTGGGCACGCGGAACGCTCACTTCAGGCGCTTGACGCCCTGTGGGAGTCCCAGCGCGCCGTGATCCGGGTGGAACCGGGAACGGATGCCGCCACGCGGCTCGCCAAACGGGCATCAGCCGTCGAGGACGGGACCCTGGAACTGCACTACACCGACGTTGACGTGCTCGCCGACGAACTCGCCGCCTACGGACCGGAGGTCCTCGTGGAATCGCCGCAGCGGCTCGTCGACGCCGTCATTTCGCGGCACGTCAAGACCGTTCGCACCCACCGCGGAACAGGGGGAAACCGTGGTTAGGCCTGGGCTTCACGCGAGAGACAAGTTGACGTTCCTCCTCGCGCTCGTTCCGTACCTGATGGACCACGGCCATGTCACCGTCGCCGACGCGGCCAGGCACTTCGGCGTCGATGAGGAGCAGATCCGCGAGTCGGTTCGCCTCATCGCCGTTTCTGGAGTTCCCGGCGAGACCAGCTCGTACCAGCATGAGGACCTCTTCGACATCGACTGGGACCTGTTCGAGGAGAATGACGAGATCGTCATCACCCACCTCGTGGCCATCGACGACTCACCCCGGTTTTCGGCCCGCGAAGCCGCTGCTCTCATCGCGGGTCTGCAGTACCTGTCGTCCCTGCCCGAACAGGCCGATCGGGATGTCCTCGGCTCGCTGATGTCCAAACTCGCACTCGGTTCCACCGGCCGCCCCGCCGAAGTGGCCGTCGGTTCCAGTTCCGTCGACACAGCGCTCGCCCGGATCCGCGATTCGGTCGCGGCCGGCCACCGGATCGAATTCGACTACCTCAACTCGCGCGGCGAGTCGGAGAAGCGCACCGTCGACCCGTTGCGCATCCAGTCACTCGATCAGGACTGGTACCTGCGCGGCTGGGACCACCTTCGCCAGGCGGTGCGAACTTTCCGACTCGACCGGATGAGCAACCTCACCACGACCGACGAACCGATCAGCCACCACGCCGCCGAGGTGCCGCTGTCGGAGAGTCTCTTCGAAAGCTCAGCCACAGACCTCGAGGTCGTGGTCGAACTGGCCGACGACGCAATCGGGATGATCGCCGACTACCTGACGACGGATGCCCCCGTACCCGGCAGGAACGGACGGTCGCGCGTGACGCTCCACGTGGCCCACGATCACGGACTCAAACGCCTCATCGCCGGGCTCTCCGGTGTTGTCACCGTGATCAGCCCCGACACGGCGAGGACGCGAGTCGCCGACTGGGCGCAGGCGGCTCTCGACCGATACGCTGAGCAAACCGACCGGTAGGCCTTCACAGGGTCATTGCGACCAAAGCACGGTAAACTTGCCGGACACACAGGATCAAAGGACATCTCATGGGAATCTTCGGTAACGCGTTCAGCGGGTGGCACCTCCTCGTCATTGTGTTCCTCGTGCTTCTTTTGTTCGGCGCTCCGAAACTTCCTGCCCTCGCGAAGAGCGTCGGGCAGTCGATGAAGATCTTTAAGAGCGAGATCAAGAGCGACAAAACCGACAAAGACGTCGTCGATGACGCCACGGTTCCGTCTGTGCAGCCCACAGCGACGCAGGAGGCAGCAGATCCGACGATCGTGAACCCCGGAACGGGCGCTCCCGGACCCCAGACGAAACCGTAGGGTTCATGGCCGCCCGTATCAAACGGGGCAGGAACGCTGACGGTCGGATGTCGCTCGGTGAGCACCTGGTCGAGCTGCGCAAGCGCCTCTTCATCAGTGCCATCGGCATTGTGGCCGCCATGGTCGCCGGCTTCGTCGTCTCCGATTTCGCCATCAGCGCAATGGCCACCCCGATCACCGAGATCGCGGGGGATCGCGGTCAGGCACTGCTGAACTTCGACAACGTCACGGGTGCGTTCGATCTTCGCATGAAGGTCGCATTCACCATCGGGATCGTGATCTCCAGCCCCATCTGGCTCTACCAGATCTGGGCCTTCCTCGTACCTGGCCTCACCCGCAAGGAAATCGGCTACGCCCTCGGCTTCCTTCTCAGCGCCGTCCCGCTGTTCCTCGCCGGTTGTGCCGCCGGCTGGTTCGTCATGCCGCACATCGTCGAACTGATGGTCGGATTCACCCCGGCGGATGCCTCCAACTTCTTCAATGCGGGCATCTACTTCGACTTCGTGCTCAAGCTCGTCCTCGCTGTGGGGATCGCCTTCGTCGTTCCCGTCTTTCTCGTTCTGCTGAACTTCGTCGGCGTGCTGAGCGCGGCCACCATCATCAAGTCCTGGCGCGTGGCCATCCTCGTGATAGCGCTGTTCTGCGCTATCGCGACACCGGCGGCCGACGTCGTCTCCATGTTCATCCTGGCGATTCCGATGATCCTGCTCTACTTCGCCGCATACGGTGTCGCTTTCCTGCATGACCGCCGCGCCGCTCGTCGCAGGCTCGCCTTCGAGGCAGAATTGGCGTTGTGACCGTCAACCTGTCCCCGGCCGAGCGATACGCAGCCTCCAAGCGCAAGAGCCCGCTACTCGACGCCTTTCGTGCAAAGCAGCGATTCGACCTCGATCCGTTCCAGCTCGAAGCGTGCGCGAGCGTCGAAGCGGGCAACAGCGTTCTTGTCGCCGCACCCACCGGGGCTGGGAAGACCATCATCGCCGAATTCGCAATCTACGCGGCGATGCAGCGAACCCGGTCGAAAGTGTTCTACACGGCGCCGATGAAGGCACTGAGCAACCAGAAGTTCAACGAACTCGTCGCCGAATACGGCGCCGAGTCGGTCGGGTTGCTCACCGGTGATACCAACATCAACGCACGGGCCCGCATCGTTGTGATGACCACCGAGGTCCTTCGGAACATGCTGTACGCCGACTCTGACCTGCTCACTGACCTCGCATACGTGGTCATGGACGAGGTGCATTACCTCGCCGACCGGTTCCGCGGCGCTGTGTGGGAGGAGGTGATCATCCACCTCCCGCAGGAGGTGCGGATGGTCTCCCTGAGCGCGACCGTGTCCAACGCGGAAGAGTTCGGGGACTGGCTGCAGGCCGTCCGCGGCCACACCGAGGTCATCGTGTCTGAGGAGCGGCCGGTGCCCCTCGACCAGCACGTTCTCATGCGCGGCAAACTGATCGACCTTTTCGCTGCGCCGAGCCTCGCCGAGACGCACTCCGTGAATCCCGAGCTGGTGCGGATGGCGCAATTCGGCGGCCGGTCGCTGAACAACAAACAGTACAACGACGTCAGCCGGTACAACGCCAAACGCGGCCAGCGCACCGGGCAGCGCGTTGACCGCGGCCAGGTTATCGAACTGCTGGACGAACACCACCTGCTCCCGGCCATTTTCTTCATCTTCAGCCGGGTCGGATGCGACCAGGCAGTCACGCAGGTGATGCGTTCGGGAATCCGTCTCACGGAAGCCCACGAACGTGACGAGATCCGCGAGCTCGTTGAAGAGCGCTGCTCGGCCCTGCAGGACGAGGACCTCGGCGTGCTCGGATACTGGGAGTGGCTCGACGGACTCGAACGGGGCATCGCCGCCCACCACGCCGGAATGCTGCCGGCGTTCAAGGAAGTCGTCGAGGAACTGTTCCGCCGCAAGCTGGTGAAGGCGGTCTTCGCGACCGAGACGCTCGCCCTCGGCATCAACATGCCTGCCCGAACCGTCGTGCTCGAGAAGCTCGAGAAATTCAACGGAGAAGCCCGGGTTCCCATCACCCCGGGGGAGTACACGCAGCTCACCGGGCGGGCCGGCCGCCGCGGAATCGACGTGGAGGGCCACGCGGTCATCGCGTGGCAGGAAGGCCTGCACCCCCAATCGGTCGCCTCTCTTGCTTCACGGCGCAGCTACCCCCTCAACTCCAGCTTCAAGCCGACGTACAACATGGCCGTGAACCTCATCGACCAGTTCGGCCGCGAACGAACGCGCGAGATCCTCGAGTCCTTGTTCGCCCAGTTCCAGGCCGACCGCGCGGTCGTCGGAATGGCCCGCAAGGTTCGGGAACAGGAAAGCTCACTGGCGAAATACCGTGAGGCGATGACCTGCCACCTCGGCGACTTCGCCGAGTACGCCGGTATCCGCAGGGAGCTCACCGACCTCGAACGCAAGAGCGGGTCGCCTGAGAACTCCTCACGGTCACAAAACGATCGCCGACAACGCCAGCTCGTCGAGCTGCGCAAGCGGATGAAGGCCCACCCGTGCCACGGATGCGCCGACCGGGAGCAGCATGCGAGGTGGGCCGAGCGCTGGTTCACCTTGAAGCGGCAGACCGACCAACTCAGCCGGCAGATCTCCACCCGAACGGGCGCCGTCGCCAAAATCTTCGACCGCGTCACCGACGTCCTGCTCGAGTACGAGTACCTACTTCCCGGTGAGAACGGAGAGGTGGAACTCAGTGCGGCCGGGCGTACCCTCAAACGCATCTACGGTGAACGGGACCTGCTTGTCGCTGAGGCTCTGCGGCGGGGAGTGTGGAACGACCTCGACCCTGCGAGCCTCGCCGCCATGGCCTGCAGCATCGTTTTCGAGCCGCGGCGTGACGAGGGAACCCTGGCCGACCGGTTCCTGCCGCGTGGAGCCTTCCGTGTGGCTCTGGACAAAACCCAGGACCTCTGGGCCCGGCTCGACGACACCGAACAGGAGAACCGCCTGCCTGGGAGCGAGCCCCTCGCCACCGGCCTGTGCCTGGCCATGCATATGTGGGCGCGCGGCTCGAGCCTGAACTTGGTGCTGACCGAGGCGGATATGGCGGCGGGGGACTTCGTCCGCTGGACCAAACAGACCATCGATCTGCTCGACCAGCTTTCGATCGTCGCCGACGGTGGCGTTGGACGCAATGCCCGCAAGGCGCTGGAGGCTATCCGCCGGGGAATCGTGGCATACAGCGCCGTGTGATCCGGCGCCTCTTACGCCGCATAGGCTGGAACAGTGACAGCCCCGACGCGCCCCCCCGTACCCCTCCTCGCCGCTGTCATCCTTGCCGCAGCGTCAGGTCCCGTCTTCGACGCCGGATTTCCTGACCTCGGGATCTGGCCTCTGGCGTTCGTCGGTATCGGGCTCAACCTGGTCGTCCTCATCGGCCGCAGCGCCTGGGGCGCCCTCCTCACCGGCTTCATCGCCGGCGTCTCGTTCTACCTGGTGCACGTGTCGTGGGTTTCGCTGTACCTCGGCCCTGTTCCCTGGATCGCCCTGTCGGTGCTCGAGTCGATCTTCTTCGCCCTCGGCGCTCTGCTGATCACTCTGGCGTTCCGCTGGATACCGAGGGTGTGGTCGACGCCCCTCGGCCGGGTCGGCCTGCTCCCGCTCGTCGTCGCCGGACTGTGGACCGCCCGGGAAGCTCTCGTCAGCACCTGGCCGTACGGCGGGTTCGCGTGGGGCCGGGTTGCGCTGAGCCAGTCCGAGAGCCCGTTCGCACCGCTCGTCGCGTGGGTCGGGGTCAGCGGTCTCAGCTTTGTTCTCGTCTGGCTCGTCGCATTCCTGCTGCAGTTCCTCCGCGAGCCGAAGGTGCCGATTCCCTCTCTCCGACTGCTGGCTCCAGCCGCCGCCGTCGCCCTCGTGCTCGCTCTGCCGGCCTGGCCGATTCTCGAACGCGGCACGTCGACGATCGCCGCTGTCCAGGGCAATGCGAAAGCAGGCTACTTCGACGAACGCGAACCGGGTGACATCCTCTCCGCCCAGGCGTCGGCGACTCTTCCCCTCGTCGGCGCTCCGGTCGACATGGTCGTCTGGCCGGAGAACGGCACAGATCTGGACCCGGTGACCGTGCCGCAGGCGGCATCCGTCCTCGACTATCTCGGCGCCCAGACCGGCGCCCCGATCCTCACGGGGACGATCATGGAGCGGGACGGCCGGTTCTACAACACATCACTGTTGTGGGAGTCGGGGACGGGCCCCACCGACTACTACGACAAGCGGCACCCGGTTCCGTTCGGCGAGTATGTTCCGGACCGGGAGTTCTGGGAACCGTTCGCACCGGACCTGATCGGGCTGATTGCGCGGGAGTACACCCCGGGCACCCGGGACAACGTCTTCAACGTCAACGGAGTGATCGCCGGTATCTCGATCTGTTTCGACATCGTGGACGACGCGCTGACCCGTGAGGCCGTCGACCGTGGCGCCCAGGTGATCATCGCCCAGACGAACAACGCAGACTTCGGCCGCACAGACGAGAACCAGCAGCAGCTCGCCATTGCCCGGCTCCGCGCCATCGAATCGTCGAGAAGCATCGTGAACGTATCCACTGTCGGGACCAGCCAGATGATCGGCCCCAACGGCGCCACACTCACCGAGATCCCGGCGTACGAGCCAGGACACATGGTGTTCGACGTTCCGCTGGTATCAGGGAAGACGCCCGCGATGGCGGCCGGCGGCCAGATCGAAACCCTCGTGTCGTTCTTCGGACTCGGTGCGTTGATCGTCGCCCTGTTCGTGGGTACAAAAAACGGGCGCCAGCGCGAAGCTGACGCCCGAATTGTGGACGGAAGTTAGGCTCCGACCTTGTGCTGGCCGCGCCGAGCCCGCAGGAAGGCGAGGCGTTCTTCGAGGAGTTCCTCGAGTTCGTCCCGGCTCCGGCGTTCGAGCAGCATGTCCCAGTGGGTACGGGCCTGCTTCTGATCCGACCGGTCGATCACGACCGGTTCAGAGCCGACCATGAGGACGGCTTCAGCTCCGCAGTGGCGGCACTCCCAGGTCTCTGGGGCTTCCGCATCCGCTGCGAACATCAGTGCGCTCTCGTGGTTGCACTCCGGGCACAGGTACAGCGACCGTGCCCGTTCTGAAAATATGACGCCGTCTTCGCTCTGTAGGCTCTGGGCGCCGAGGCGCATTCCGCGCAAACTGCGATCTGCCATGTTCTGGTTCCTCTCGCTCGCTGAGTCCAGTTATAGACCCCGAAGCTGGGCAACGCCTTGTCATCCGGAATTTTCTGCCAGCGTTCACTCAGACTTGTCGGCGGGTGCGACGTTCGGCGAGGAGGGGGATGGCCAGATCCGCGCGGTCGGTGATGATGCCGTCCACTCCCATCTCGACAAGCCGGTGCATGTCGTCGGGGGAGTTCACCGTCCAGACGTGAACTTCGACGCCGGCGCGATGGAACATCCGGACCGTTCGCTCGGTCACGAGGCGGAGGTTCCGGTGACGCTCCGGAATCTGCACGCAGGAGATCCCGGAAAGCGCGGAACGGATGATCGCCGCGGAGCCCAGCCGCACGCCCAGATAGGCGCGGCGAATTCGGTCGGATGACGCCGAGGACGCCACACCAGGCAGAGCATCGACTGCGCGCCTCCGCCTGCCCTCGTCGAAGGAGGTGATGAGGACACGGTCCGTCGCCCTTTCGGCACGGATCGCCCGGGCGACAGGCCCGGCCGCCTGCTCTGACTTCACGTCGATGTTGAACCGGATGTTCGGGAACGTGACGAGAGCACCGGCGAGAGTCGGCACACGGTGCCCCTGCCCCAGGTCCAGCTGCCTGAGCTGGCTGAGGGTGAGGTTCCTGACCGCGTGGTTCACACCGTCGACGCTGATCTCCGGGTCGTGCACGAGCACGGCGATTCCGTCAGCTGTCGCATGGGCGTCCGTTTCGAGGTACTGAGCGCCCACGTCGACGGCGGCCTGGAACGCGGCAATGGTGTTTTCGGGGGCGCCAAGGGCGAGCCCGCGGTGGGCGAGGACACGCGGCCTCTGGGGTTCGTAGTAGACCGAGGCCGCGTTCTCGTCCGGCATATTTACTCGGAGGCCGGCGGGAGCGGAGAAGCCGGGGGAGTGGAGGTCGGGGGAGTGTCTGGCGGGAAGATGCTCGACGGCACATCGGGGGTCGGTGCCGACGGGGAGTACGGGCGATCGTCACCTTTCCCAGGCACGAACGCCTTTCCCAGTCCCTTGAGCGCCTCGGTCAGTTCGGAGGGGATGATCCACAACTTGTTCGCCGAACCGTCCGCGAGTTTCGGAAGCGTCTGCAGGTACTGGTACGCCAGCAGCTTCGGGTCAGGGTCGCCACGGTGGATGGCGTCGAAGACTATGGTGATCGCCTGAGCTTCACCTTGTGCCCGCAGCACGGCAGCCTTCGCGTCACCTTCGGCGCTGAGGATGGCCGCCTGTCGAGCACCCTCGGCGGTGAGGATCGCCGACTGCTTGGTTCCCTCGGCGGTGAGGATCAGGGCACGACGATCCCGCTCGGCACGCATCTGCTTCTCCATGGAGTCCTGGATGGAGAGGGGCGGGTCGATTGCCTTGAGCTCCACCCGGCCGACCCGGATGCCCCATTTACCAGTCGCCTCGTCGAGGACGACGCGCAACTGACCGTTGATGTTGTCGCGGCTGGTGAGGGCTTCCTCGAGGTTCAGGCCACCGACGACGTTACGCAGTGTCGTGGTGGTGAGTTGCTCGACCGCGCCGAGATAGTTGGCGATCTCGTAGGTCGCGGCGCGGGCATCCGTCACCTGGAAGTAGACGACCGTGTCGATCGACACGACGAGGTTGTCTTCGGTGATGACCGGCTGCGGCGGGAACGAAACCACCTGTTCGCGCATGTCGATCAGGGGACGCACCCGGTCGATGAACGGCACCAGGATGTTCAGGCCCGGCTGGAGAGTCTTGTGGTAGCGGCCCAGCCGCTCGACAACACCAGCGGTCGCCTGGGGGATGATCCGGATGGCGCGGAACAGCACCACGAGGATGAAGATGAGGACGACGACGCCGATGATCCACGCCACCACCGTCCCGATGAGTTCGGTTGGGTTCTCCATTTAGGGATTCCTCTCGTGAGGCACGACGACGGCGGTCGCGCCCTGGATGGCGAGCACCCGGACGGAGGTGCCGGGTTCGAGGCTGGTCGCGGGGGAGTCGAGGGGGACCGTCGCCGTCCACAGTTCACCGTTCGCTAGCTTGACCTGGCCGCCGTGGTTTGAAACGGTCTGGACCACCTGCCCACGGGCACCGAGCAGGGCGTCGACGTTGCTTTTTGCCGGGTCCTCGCCCTTGCGGAGGGCACGCAGCAATGAGGGGCGGACAACGAGGAGAAGAAGAACGGATGCCGCCGCTCCGATGAGCAGCTGCCCCCACCACGGCACACCGAGAACCCCGGACAGGAGACCGATGCCGCTGCCGATGGCGAGCATCAGAAAAGTGAACTCGAGGCTCAGCATTTCGATGGTGATGAAAAGGAGGATGAGGACCAGCCAGATCACCCATGAATACTGCACGATCCAGTCCATACCGCACCCTTCCGGCCGCTGACGCTGAGGCCCATCCTGGTTGAAACCTATCAGCTGGGCGCAGGCGGCCGGGGAGTTTTTGGTAGTGTCGGATGCTGGGATTGCAGCCGTCGGCGCACTCCACCGTCGCCTAAGGAGTTCACCGTGTCCAACCCCCTCGCCCCCGGTTCTCTCACGGGCAAGAACGTTCTCGTCACCGGATCGTCACGGGGGATCGGCGCCGACACGGTCCGGTATTTCGCGGAGGCCGGCGCGAACGTCGTCATCAACTTCCGGAACAAGGAATCCCGTGCGGTGAAACTCGCCGACCAGCTGCGTGTCCACGGCGGAACGGCGCTCACCGTCGGCGCAGACCTGACCGACCCCGCATCCGTCCAGGTGATGTTCGACCGCGTCGCCGAGCAGTACGGTCACCTCGACATCCTGGTCCTGAACGCCTCAGGTGGCATGGAGAGCGGGATGGCCGCCGATTACGCCATGCAGCTCAACCGTGACGCCCAGCTCAATGTGCTCGACGCCGCCCTGCCGCTGCTCGGCGCCGGATCACGCGTCGTCTTCGTGACCAGCCACCAGGCGCACTTCATCCGAACCACGCCGACGATGCCCGAGTACGAGCCTGTTGCCCGGTCGAAGCGAGCGGGCGAGGACGCGCTTCGCGCCCGCATCCCGGAACTCGCTGAGAAGGGCGTCGGTTTCGTCGTGGTCTCCGGTGACATGATCGAGGGCACCATCACGGCGACTCTGCTCGAGCGGGCGAACCCGGGCGCGATCAGCGCGCGCAAGGATGCCGCAGGCAAGCTGTACAACGTTGGCGAGTTCGCCGCCGAAGTTGCTGCGGCAGCGGTCGAGCCGATCCCTGCGGAGAACACTCGCTACGTCGGCGATACGACAGACTTCGGCGGCAAGTAGCCGCTGGGTACGCACCCTGGGCGGAGCATCCGTCGATCCGGTGACAGGTGAAGCCGTCGGTGGCAGAGGGTAAACTGCCCTCCGTCGACGCGACCGCTCTCGAAGCCGACGGATGGAGTCAGGATGAGCACGATCACGACAACAGACACGCAATCGCCTGCATCCCACGTTGCAGACAACCATGATCGGATCCGGGTGCAGGGTGCCCGGGTGAACAACCTCAAGGACATCAGTCTCGAGATACCGAAGCGTCGGCTGACCGTGTTCACCGGCGTCTCCGGATCCGGAAAGAGTTCGCTCGTGTTCGGAACGATCGCCGCGGAATCCCAGCGGATGATCAACGAGACCTACAGCGCCTTCCTGCAGGGCTTCATGCCCTCGCTGGCGCGGCCGGACGTCGATGTGCTCGAAGGGCTGACGACGGCGATCATCGTCGACCAGGAACGGATGGGCGCCAACTCCCGCTCGACGGTGGGCACCGCAACCGACGTCAACGCGATGCTCCGCATCATCTTCAGCCGCCTCGGCCAGCCCCATGTCGGCGCGCCGCAGGCATTCTCGTTCAACGTCGCTTCGATCAGCGGGGCGGGCGCCGTCACCGTCGAGCGTGGAGGGAAGACCACCAAGGAGCGGCGCAGCTTCGAGATCACCGGGGGGATGTGCCCGCGCTGCGAAGGCATGGGCACCGTGAACGACATCGACCTCACCCAGCTCTACGACGACTCCAAGTCACTGGCCGACGGCGCGATAACCATCCCGGGCTACACAGCGGACGGCTGGGGAGTGAAGATTTTCACCGGTTCGGGTTTCTTCGATCCCAACAAGCCGATCCGTGACTACTCCAAGAAGGAACTCCACGATTTCCTCTACCGCGACCCGGTCAAGGTGAAAGTCGCGGAGATCAACATGACGTACGAGGGCCTCATTCCGAAAGTTCAGAAGTCGTTCCTCTCCAAGGACCGCGAGGCCATGCAGCCGCACATCCGGGCCTTCGTGGACCGCGCCGTCACCTTCACGACCTGCCCGGACTGCGACGGCACCCGTCTGAACGAGGGCGCCAGGTCGTCACGGGTCGCCGGGCTCAACATCGCCGACGCCTGCGCAATGCAGATCAGCGACCTGGCCGGCTGGGTCCGCACCCTCGACGAGCCGTCGGTGGCACCGCTGCTCGTCGCCCTGCAAGACACCCTCGACTCCTTCGTCGAGATCGGTCTGGGCTATCTGTCGCTCGACCGACCCGCCGGCACTCTCTCCGGCGGCGAAGCGCAGCGCACCAAGATGATCCGCCACCTGGGTTCATCGCTCACCGACGTCACCTATGTCTTCGATGAGCCGACCATCGGGCTGCACCCGCACGACATCGAGCGGATGAACAAGCTGCTGCTGCAGCTGCGCGACAAGGGCAATACGGTTCTCGTCGTGGAGCACAAGCCTGAGATGATCTCCGTCGCCGACCATATCGTCGACCTCGGCCCCGGTGCCGGCACGGCGGGCGGGACGATCTGCTTCGAGGGCTCACTGGACGAGCTGCGGTCAAGCGACACCCTCACCGGCCGGCACCTCCACGACCGGGTCTCTCTGAAGGACGGTGTGCGGACGCCGACCGGTGCGCTCGAGATCCGCGGCGCGACGGAACACAACCTGCAGGACGTCGATGTGGACATCCCGCTCGGCGTGCTCGTGGTCATCACCGGTGTCGCCGGTTCGGGGAAAAGTTCGCTCGTGCACGGATCCATGCCATCCGGTGCTGGTGTGGTGTCGATCGACCAGGGAGCGATTCGAGGCTCGCGGCGCAGCAACCCAGCCACGTACACCGGAATGCTCGAGCCGATCCGCAGGGCTTTCGCGAAGGCTAACGGAGTGAAGCCTGCCCTGTTCAGTTCCAACTCCGAAGGTGCGTGCCCGGTTTGCAACGGCGCCGGCGTGATCTACACCGACCTCGGTGTGATGGCCACCGTCGAATCGCCGTGCGAGGTGTGCGAGGGAAAACGGTTCCAGGCGGAAGTCCTCGAGTACAAGCTCGGTGGCCGCGACATCAGTGAAGTCCTCGCGATGTCGGTGACCGAGGCGGAGGACTTCTTCGGCACCGGGGAGGCTCGGACCCCCGCCGCACACGCCATCCTCGACCGGCTGGCCGACGTCGGACTCGGCTACCTCAGCCTTGGCCAGCCGCTCACCACGCTGTCCGGTGGCGAAAGGCAGCGGCTCAAGCTGGCCACCCAGATGGGCGAGAAGGGCGGCGTCTACATCCTTGACGAGCCCACCACCGGCCTGCACCTCGCCGATGTCGAAAACCTGCTGGGCTTGCTCGACCGCCTCGTCGACTCGGGCAAGTCGGTTATCGTCGTCGAGCACCACCAGGCGGTCATGGCGCACGCCGACTGGATCATCGACCTGGGACCTGGTGCCGGCCACGACGGCGGCCGCGTCGTGTTCGAAGGCACGCCAGCCGACCTCGTTGCAGCGAGCTCGAGCCTCACCGGGAAACACCTGGCGGCATACGTCGGCAGGTAAGGGGCGCTCGTTGCCCATATTATGTCAAGTAATAGTGGAGGGGCACGGCAGGACAGGGGCGGTGCCACGCCATGCCGAACCGGGTCCCTGGTCGGTGCGCCCGTTTAGCCCTCTGCGTTTGGGCACGTCACGGGGCACGTCCAGTGTGCGCAGATCGACCCATGCGAGACGGAAAAAGTCGTTTTGCGCACAGTGAACGTTCTTCACGCAGAATGCTGACGGAGGCTCGACGGATGCCGTGCATCCGTCGAGAACAGCACAGACGTCGGTCGAGTTGCGGGTGTCGCAATGCTGCCGTCGTACCCCTCCGAGCGCGCATGAGAAGAGGCGCAGCCCGGCACATCCGCTGTCTTGTTTCGCGACCGGACTTGTGCCGATAATGCACATTATGTCAACAAAGTGATCTGGGCCTGCTTGATACTGCCGGGGCCGCTCCCCGCCCGCCTCATGAGCGGTCCACGCGAAAGCACCCGTTGCGGACGCATTCACGCGGCGCGCCGGGTGGATCGGTCCGGAGTGCGTGAATTCGTGAGCCGCTTCGTCGACGCCTCGCGGCGCAAGTCCGTTGGTCCGTCAGTCGTCTTCCGGCTCGCCTCCAGCCGGGTCGGGCTCAATCCCGAGCGCGGCGGCGGCGCGGGTGATCAACCTCGCCAGCTCGAGGTCCCGGGCGGTTACGCCCCCGGCGTCGTGCGATGTGAGCGAGAACGTCACCGAGCCCCAGCCCAGGGTGACGTCCGGGTGGTGGTTCATCGTCTCCGCGATTTCGGCGACGTCCGCGACGAGCCGGGCGCCCGTCGCGAAGTCCGGTGTGCGAAAGGCAGCCGTGAGGGATCCACTGGCGTGACGGAAGCCGCTCCCCCGCAATTTCTCCGACGTTTCGGACGGCGACAGCGTCGGCGGCCGCGTCATCGAGGATTCTTCGCGGTCCGCCGCGGGCCGCGCAATGGCATCCCGAACTCATCCAGCGGCGAATGGTTCGGGTGCTCGAGATTGTGATCGATCGGCGCGGGGCACTCGAGGATGGCGTTGCGAGCCGAGTGGTCGATGGTGTGCTCCCCCATCGGATGCCCGCATACCGGGCACGCGGGACCGGCACCGTCACCGTCGGCATCTTCGTTGCCGGAGCTGATCGGCGGAGGGCCGAAGACCGGCATGAGTTTTCGGTCGATCCACGCGGCCGAGCGAATCAATCGGCCGTCCGTGATCTCCGTCTTCTTTGATCGGACCATGCCGCCATGGTAGCGCCGATTTGACGAAAGGGCACGGAACTGATATGTCGTCGTAACCGCGTTGCCGGTTCAATCCTCGCCGAAGCCGGACGCCACCAGGTCGGCGAGGGCATCGACGGCCGCGTTGCCGTTCGGGTCCTGGGTCGAGATTTCTGCATCTCGGCCGCGCACGAGGCCAAGAGCCATGATTGCGAGCAAGCTCTTGGCATCCTTCCCGTTGACGGTCACCCGTGATGGAAACGTGCTGGCGAGCTTGACGAAATCTGCCGCGGGCCTGGCGTGCAGTCCGTCGCGGTTCACAACGGTGACGACTCGCGTGTAGCCGGCGGTTCCGGCAGCCGACGCCTCCTGAACGGCAGGCTGGCTCACGCTCGGCCCGACCGCCGTTCTCGCCGCGGCGGCAACCGCATCCCGGTTCTCGCCTGTTTGCGCAGCCACAGCCGCAGCAACCCCGCCTTCGACAAGAGGGGCGTCGACGAGGAGGACACGGGATCGCTGCTCATCGTCAAGGAAGTCGAGTGCCGTCTCTGCGGTAAGAATCGCAGACCCGAGGTCGCACAGAAGAACCACTCCGTTCCCGGTATCCGCCTCCCCGATCGCCGCCAGAACCCGGTCAAAGCTCGTGCCGATCCCGCCGTCGTCGGTACCGCCGGCGGCGACGAGGGTCACCTCGGGCGCCATCTGCCGGGCGAGATCGACGAGACCTTCGGCGATACGTGCACTGTGCGACACGAAGACGAGGCCAACCGTCATGCTGCGGCCGCTCGTGCCGCGACGTCGGCGGCAGCACGCAACAGGAGCAACGTCGACTGGGCCCCTGGATCCCGGTGGCCGATGGCCCGCTCCCCCAGGTAGCTTGCCCGCCCCTTTCGTGCGACGAGCGGCTCGGTCGCCTGTGCTCCGGCAGCCGCGGCGTCGGCCGCAGCCTGCAGGATCTGGGATTCGCTCGCCCCGCCGGCAAGTGCTGCGTCAGCAGCATCGACCGCGGGGGTCCAGGCGTCGATCATCGTCTTGTCGCCGACTTCGGCCTTGCCGCGCAGGACGATCCCGTCCCTGGCCGCACGCAGCAGGCTGGTGACGGCGGGTCCGTCAAGCTCTGCGAAACCTGCGACAGCTCCTGCAGCCTTGAGGTAGGCGGTCCCGTACAGCGGGCCGGATGCGCCGCCGACGGTCGAGATGAGGGTCGTTGCGACGAGCTTGAGCACATCAGCAGGGAGGGCATCACCGGCGACGTCGCCGAGTTTGGTGAGTACCGCAGAGAACCCGCGGTCCATGTTCTCGCCGTGGTCGCCGTCACCGATCTCCCGATCGAGCGTGATGAGCTCCACCCGGTTCTCCGCGATGACGGCCGCGCTCGCCCTCACCCAATCGAGAACCCAATCGGTGCCCAGGCTCATCTGATGTCCTCTCGTCGTGCGGTCATGGTTTCAGCGGCCCCAGCGGAGAGCGGCGGTCTGGACTGGCGCGTCCCACAATTCGGTCAACTCGTCGTCGAGCCTGAGCACGGACAACGACATGCCCTGCATCTCGAGGGAAGTCGTGAAGTTGCCCACGAGAGAGCGGGTGATCTCGATACCCCGCTCGGCAAGCACCTGTGCTGCGCGCCGGTAGACGATGTACAGCTCGATCTGTGGAGTCCCGCCCATTCCGTTGACCAGCAGCAGCACCTTGTCGCCCGAGGCAAACGGGATGTCGTCGAGGATCGGTCCGAGCATGCGGTCGACGATCGCGTCGGACGGCTCAAGCTTGATCTTCTCGCGGCCTGGCTCACCGTGGATTCCGATTCCGATCTCGATCTCGTCGTCCTCGAGGACGAAGCTCGGTTCACCCGCGTGCGGGACGACGCACGGGGTGAGGGCGACGCCCATCGACCGCACCTGACCGATCACCTTTTCGGCCACCGCGGTGACCTCGTCGAGCGAATCACCGCGCTGGGCGGCGGCGCCGGCTATCTTCTCAACGAGCACGGTACCGGCCACTCCCCTGCGCCCGGCGGTGTACAGCGAATCCTGCACAGCGACATCGTCGTTCACGATCACGCTCCGCACTTCGATCCCGTCGGCGGCGGCCAGATCGGCAGCGGTTTCGAAGTTGAGGACATCCCCGGTGTAGTTCTTGACGATGTGCAGCACACCTCGACCGCCGTCGACCGCCGCGGTCGCAGCAACGATCGGGTCCGGGGTCGGTGAGGTGAAGACGGCGCCGGGAACAGCGGCGTCGAGCATCCCGAATCCCACGAACCCGCCGTGGAGGGGCTCGTGTCCGCTCCCGCCGCCCGAGATGATGCCGACTTTATCGGAAGGGGCATCCGCTCGAACAAGAAAGGTCGGATCGGTGGACGCCCGGACGATGTCCGCATGCGCCGAGGCGAATCCCTCGACAGATTCGGCGACGACATTCTTCGGGTCGTTGATGAGCTTCTTCATTGAATTCTCCTGCTATTCGCGAACCGGAACCTGCCGCCTGCTGGGGGCAGCCTGCACTCAACCTAGCGGCAGCGTCGCCGGCGCGTAAGGGGTTCAGGAAGCCGACGCCCGCCCCTGCGTTGCCCGTACCCACTCGTCCAACTTCGCCGCAGCCCGGCCGGAATCGATCGACGCGCGGGCGACCTCCAACTGCGCCTGGAAGCGCTCGAGGATGCTGACCTGCATCTGGGACGGATCCTCGGCGAGGCGATACGCGACGAGCCCCGCAGCGGCATTCAGCAGGACGATGTCCCTCACCGGCCCCTGCTCCCCCGCCAGCACCCGGCGGACGACGTCGGCGTTGTGCCTGGGGTCCCCGCCGATGAGGTCGCCCATCTTCGACCGGGCGATGCCCAGGTCACGCGGGTCCAGGTCGTGCTCGGTCACGGAACCACGGCTGATCTCCCAGATGTGGGAGTGCCCCGTCGTGGTGAGCTCGTCCAGCCCGTCATCGCCGCGGAAGACGAGAGCGGTTGCCCCGCGGGTCTGGAAGACGCCGACGAACAACGGCACCCGGTCGAGCTGGGCGACGCCAACGGCTGAGGCCTCCGGCCGTGCCGGGTTGCAGAGCGGGCCGAGGTAGTTGAACACTGTCGGCACCCCGAGGTCGGCGCGCACCGGCGCCGCGTGCCGGAATCCCGGGTGGAATGCGGAGGCGAACGCGAAGGTGATGCCGGTCTCGGTGAGCGCGGATGCCACCGACTCCGGTGACAGCGTCAAGTCGATTCCCAGCTCGGACAGGACGTCACTGGCTCCTGAGGTCGAGCTCACCGCCTTGTTCCCGTGCTTGATAACGGGAACTCCGCTGGCGGCGACAACGAGGCAGGCCATGGTGGAGATGTTCACGGTGCCGAACCGGTCCCCCCCGGTCCCGACGATATCGAGTGCCATCGAATCCACCGGCAGCGTCACGGATTTCTCGAGGATCGCATCCCGGAATCCGACGATCTCGTTGACCGACTCCCCCTTCGCCCGGAGGGCGATCAGAAACCCGGCGATCTGCGCCGGCGAGGCTTCGCCGCTGATGACCTGCTCCATCGCCCACGTCGCCTCGGCGACGCTGAGATCGTCCCCCTCGAGGAGCGTGGTGAGGACATAAGGCCAGCTAGGAGAATCAGACATGACTCACATGGTATCGACCGAGCGCAGTGCGGGGAATTCACGGCGGATTCGCGGGCACTTCTGAGGGTCACCTAACCAACAAGACTTGCCGCGGGGGCTGGGAATGGGGAAATCCCGCTGGGATATCGGCCATAATGGAGAGGTGACGAGCACTTCATTGAACTATGCGGCGAGAGCCCCGAAGATCAACAGGCCAAACACTGTCGCTGTGGGCACCATCGTGTGGCTCGGCAGTGAGGTCATGTTCTTCGCGGGACTATTCGCGATCTATTTCACCCTCCGGTCAGTAGCACCGGACCTCTGGGCAAGCGAGACCGCTCTGTTGAACGTTCCGTTCTCCACGGTCAACACCATCATCCTGGTGGCCTCGTCGTTCACCTGCCAGTTCGGGGTGTTCGCCGCTGAGCGGATGCAGCCCCGGTCGGTGGGTTGGAAGCCCTCTCAGTGGGGCATGGTCGAGTGGTTCTTCCTCACCTACGCGCTCGGAGCGATCTTCGTCGCCGGCCAGATCTTCGAGTACGCGACGCTCGTGAGCGAGGGTGTCTCGCTGTCGTCCAACGCGTACGGTTCCGCGTTCTACTTCACCACCGGTTTTCACGGTCTGCACGTCACCGGAGGGCTCATCGCTTTCCTTCTGGTGATCGGTCGCGCATATGCCGTCAAGTCGTTCGGCCACAAGGAAGCGACGAGCGCCATCGTCGTCTCCTACTACTGGCACTTCGTTGATGTCGTCTGGATCGGCCTCTTCTTCGTCATCTACGTACTTCAATAGCAACCGGAGACAGCACAGCAATGCCCAGGACAACATCCCCTTCGGCCGCCAAGAGCCGGAAATCGGGTCGCCGCGGCCCACTCGCCACGATCTCGCTTCTCGCCGTCGGACTTCTCTTCACGGGCGGCGCCTACGCCGCTTTCTCGACGAGCACCGCCAGCGCAGAGACCCCAGCGGCCGTCAGCGCCGCGAGCGTCGAGGACGGCAAGAAGCTTTTCCAGGCGAACTGCGCCTCGTGCCACGGCCTTGCGCTCGAAGGCACCGAGAACGCCCCCAGCCTGATCGGCGTCGGCGCGGCCGCCGTCGACTTCCAGGTCGGCACCGGCCGGATGCCGATGCAGGCACACGGCCCGCAGGCTCCGGACAAGCCCGTCCAGTTCACGGAGGACCAGATTCAGTCCCTGGCGCAGTACGTCGCCTCGACCTCCCCCGGCCCCGCCATCCCTGACGAGTCCCTGCTCGACGGCGAGGGTGATGTCGCCAACGGCGCAGAACTTTTCCGCATCAACTGCGCCATGTGCCACAACGTCGCCGGAGCCGGTGGCGCTCTCACCGAGGGCAAATGGGCTCCAGGACTGTCGGGCGTCGAGCCTGCGCACATCTACGAGGCCATGGTCACCGGGCCGCAGAACATGCCCGTCTTCAACGACACGAACCTCACGCCCGAAGACAAGCGGGATGTCATCTCGGCACTCAAGTTCATGGAAGAGAACCCCTCCCCCGGCGGAAACCAGCTCGGTTCGCTCGGCCCGGTAGCGGAGGGTCTCTTCCTCTGGATCTTCGGTCTCGGCAGCATCGTCGCGATCACCGTGTGGATCACGGCACGGTCGAACTAGGTACGAGGCTTTAGAACAATGCGCAGAATTATGAAGGAGCAACATGGCACAGGACGGTAACAGCGGCACAGACATCGCCGCTGCCGACTCGTCGAACACCGGCCACGGCACAGAACACGCCGTCGGTACGGCAGTTGTGGCCAGGGACGCGGTTCAAAACCCGGGATTCCCCCCTCACCGGCACCGGGTCACCGACCTGGACCCGAAAAAGGAGAAGAACGCTGAGCGTACGGTTTACACGCTCTTCTACCTCTCCATCGTCGGCAGTGTGTGGGCCATCGCGGCGTACATGGCGTTCCCGATCGTTCCGGAGGACATCGAGTCCGTCCGCATCAACAACCTGCTCATCGGCCTCGGCCTTGCGCTCGCGTTGCTGGCTCTGGGCATCGGAGCCGTGCACTGGGGCAAAGCTCTCATGCACGACGAAGAGGGCATCGACCTGCGGCACCCTGTGCGAGGCACTGAGGACACTCGCGCCCGCGCCGTCGAGATCTTCGACGAGGCCAACCAGGAGTCCGGTTTCGGTCGTCGTTCGCTGATCCGCAACAGCCTCATCGGTGCGCTCATCGCCTTCCCGCTCCCGGCCGTCGTCCTGTTCCGCGGGCTCGCCCCCGAGGGCCAGAACCCTGTCGACCTGCTCAAGCACACGATGTGGGAAGCCGGCGACAAGCTCGCCCGTGACCCGTCCGGGTTGCCGATCAAGGCATCCGACGTCACCATCGGCTCCGTCTTCCACGTCATCCCCGAAAAGCTGGCCGGCGTCGGACACTCAGAGGGTTACCTCGAGGAGAAGGCGAAGGCCATCGTCCTGCTCATGCGGCTCAAGCCTGAAGACCTCGTCGAGGACGAGGACAAAAAGGATTGGTCCTACGACGGAATCGTCGCATACTCGAAGGTGTGCACCCACGTCGGATGCCCCGTGGCGTTGTACGAGCAGCAGACCCACCACCTGCTCTGCCCGTGCCACCAGTCGCAGTTCGATGTCACCAACCACTGCGCCGTGATCTTCGGACCCGCGGCACGTCCCCTTCCGCAGCTTCCGATCGCGATCGATGATGAGGGCTACCTCATCGCCCAGAGCGACTTCCGCGAACCTGTGGGCCCGAGTTTCTGGGAGCGTCATTGAACACCGTCACGGCCCCGGCCGCACCAAAGCCAGCCACCCCGGTTGCACCGGCCAAGAAGTCCGGTGGCTTCACGGCAGCCGCGTCGAACTACATTGACGAGCGGACGAGCATCTCGACCGCCGTCAAGGAACTCGGCCGCAAGATCTTCCCCGACCACTGGTCGTTCCTGCTCGGTGAGGTGGCGCTGTACAGCTTCATCATCATCCTGCTCTCGGGAACGTTCCTGACGTTCTTCTTCCAGGCGTCGATGGCCGAAGTCCACTACGAAGGCTCCTACGTTCCGCTCAAGGGCATCGAGATGTCCGCGGCCATGGCATCAACCATGGACATCTCCTTCGACATCCGTGGCGGCCTTCTCATGCGTCAGGTTCACCACTGGGCAGCGCTGCTGTTCGTGGCGTCGATCGGCCTGCACATGCTGCGCATCTTCTTCACCGGTGCTTTCCGCAAGCCGCGTGAGCTGAACTGGGTCATCGGGTTCATCCTCTTCATCCTCGCCATGGCTGAAGGATTCACCGGTTACTCGCTGCCTGACGACCTGCTCTCCGGGAACGGTCTCCGCATCATCGACGGCATGGTCAAGGGCATCCCGCTCATCGGAACCTGGACATCGTTCCTGTTGTTCGGCGGCGAGTTCCCCGGCACCGACATCGTCGGCCGCCTGTACTCGCTGCACATCCTGCTGCTTCCGGCGATCATCCTCGTGCTCATCGCCCTGCACCTGCTCTTCGTCGTCGTGCACAAGCACACCCAGTACTCCGGTCCGGGGCGCACGCAGCAGAACGTCGTCGGCTACCCGATCCTCCCGGTGTACGCAGCGAAGGCCGGTGGATTCTTCTTCATCGTCTTCGGTGTCGTCATGCTTATCGCTTCGCTGTTCACGATCAACCCGATTTGGAACTACGGCCCGTACGACCCGTCTCCGGTGTCCGCTGGCACGCAGCCTGACTGGTACATCGGATTCGCGGACGGTATCCTCCGGCTCGCTCCGTCGAACTGGGACATCGTGCTCTTCGACCACACCTTCTCGTTCGGGATCCTGATCCCGCTCGCCGTGGTCGGACTGTTCATCATGCTCGTGCTGTTCTACCCGTTCATCGAGGCGTGGATCACCGGCGATAAGCGTGAGCACCACATCCTCGACCGTCCTCGCAACGCAGCCACCCGCACCGCGATCGGCGCCGCCGGGGTCACCTTCTACGCAGTGCTCTGGGCAGCAGCGAGCTCCGACATCATCGCGACTCACTTCAAGCTCACGATGGAAGGTGTCATCCACACCCTCCAGGTGTTGCTGTTCCTCGGACCGGTAATCGCCTATTTCATCGCCAAGCGGACCTGCCTGGCGCTGCAGAAGAAGGACCGCTCGATCGCCCTCCACGGCTACGAGTCGGGACGTATCGTCCGGCTCCCCGGTGGCGAGTACATCGAGGTTCACGAGCCCGTCGATGACTTCGAACGCTGGAAGCTCGTCAGCCACGAGTCCTACCAGCCGCTGATGATCCGCCCGGATTCGCGCGGACGCATCACCGTGGCCCAGCGCGCACGCGCCGGTCTCTCACGGTGGTTCTTCGAAGACCGTATCGACCCGATCACCCGGGCCGAGATCGAGTCCTCTCACAGCAACCATCACTAGGACGACCTTCGACACGATCGGGCAGCGTTGACCCTCCACCGTTTGGCAGGAGGGCTTCGCTGCCCGTTCTGTTTCTCCGCCGGATCCGGATCCGTGCCGCTCTCCCCCGCCGGTGCGCTCATCCTCGGCTGTGAGAACGGGCACCGGGTCGACGTGAACAAACGCGGCTACGTGTCGCTGCTGCCTCCCCGGACCCGTGTGGTCGGTGACAGCGCGGAGATGCTGGCCGCCCGGGCCCGTTTCTTTGACACCGCCGCCTACCGGCCCATCGCCGAGGCTGTCGCCCAGGCCAGCGCCGAGGCCGTGGCCCGGCCGGGGTCGCGGGTCGCGGAGATCGGTTGCGGCACCGGATACTATCTGGACGCCGCCAGTGCCGCCGTGCAGGCCGAGGACGTGCTCGCCGCCGACCTGTCCCCCGCTGCCGTGCGTACCGCCGTCGCCACCGTTCCAGGCGCGGTTGGAGTGGTGCTCGATGTCTGGCAGCCGCTGCCGCTCGCTGACGCGTCACGGGATCTGCTGCTGAGCGTCTTCGCTCCGAGGAACCTGCCCGAGTTCGCCCGGGTGCTCGACGCCGACGGATGCCTTGTGGCCGTCGTTCCCACCGGGAACCACCTCCGTGAGGCACGTGCCGCCGGCCTCGCCCTCGACGTGCCTGAGGGAAAGGCGGATGACCTGGTGCGCGCCGCGGCACCCTGGTTCGACGACGTGTCGCGCACGGACGTCGAGTTCACGATGACTCTCGACGACGGAGCACTCGACCTCCTGCTCGGGATGGGACCGTCGGCACACCACGTTCTCGGCGCTGAAGGCAGCAGCCGTCCGGCTGCTCCCCGCGTGGTCACGGCATCCGTCACCGTTCTGACGCTTCGCCGACGGACCTGAGCTCTCCGCAACCACCCCGACGTAACGACCCCGTCGAAACCGTGGCGGCGACACGAGCCGAGGCGCGCAATTCCGGTCGCGCGCTCCGCCCTTGCTGTCCGCTCAACCGGAGATTCTGGCCCGGCTGCACGCCCAACAGGAGAAACGGGCATATCTCGGCGGCAGCATCCTGTTGAGCGTCCCACGCTCAGCCGGCCTGCTGGTTGGCGCCCCGCTCACAGCCGCATGGAGACACGACTCCACGAAAAACGGCCAGGCGCTTCAGCGCCTGGCCGTTTCCTTGTGAGACGTGTCTCAGTGGGCGTGGTAGCCCCGGTAGTACTCGTACGTCCAGCCGATCACGGCGACCAGCAGGAGCGGCGCTGCGATGAACGAGATCCAGAATCCGGCCGACAGTCCGAGCATCATGAGCGCTCCTCCACCAGCGAGGATGATGGGCCACCAGCTCCACGGCGCGAAGTGCCCGAGTTCCGGGTCGCCATCGTCGATGTTTGAGCTGAGAATGTCCTCCGGCAGCTCCCCACCCTGGTGGCGGTGCACCCGGTTGAGGTAGAAACCCAGGAAGAGGGCAAGCAGGGTGGACAGAGTCAACGCCGTCGTTCCAGCCCACTCGATGGTGCCGTGGTTTACATCGTTGAGGCCCCAGACGATGTACGTCACGTCGACGATCGCGAAGAAGACCGCGAGGATCCAGAAGAGATTGACGTTAGCCTTCATTACTTCACTGCACCTTCCGCGCGGTCGTACGTGGGAGCATCCGGGGCGTCCTTCGCCGGGCCGATGCCGACGGGGATGCCGGCCTCGGGGTGGTTCAGGTCGAAGGCCGGGCGCTCGGAACGAATGCGCGGAATCGACGTGAAGTTGTGGCGAGGCGGCGGGCAGGATGTGGCCCACTCGAGCGACCCGCCGTAACCCCACGGGTCGTTGACGGTGACCTTCGGCGCCTTGCGCGCGGTGATGTAGACGTTCAGGAAGAACGGCAACATCGACAGCGCGAGGATCATCGAGCCGACCGTTGAGAGCTGGTTCATCCAGGTGAACCCGTCCTCGGGTGAGTAGGTCGCGTACCGACGTGGCATGCCGACCACACCGAGCCAGTGCTGGATGAGGAACGTCGTGTGGAAGCCGATGAACAGCAACCAGAAGTGCCAATAGCCGAGCTTCTCGTTGAGCATCTTGCCGGTCCACTTAGGCCACCAGAAGTAGAACCCACTGAACATCGCGAACACGACGGTTCCGAACACCACGTAGTGGAAGTGCGCGACGACGAAGTAGGTGTCTGACACGTGGAAGTCGAGCGGCGGCGACGCCAGGATCACACCGGTGAGTCCACCGAAGGTGAAGGTGATCAGGAACCCGATCGCCCAGAGCATCGGTGTCTCGAAAGTCACCGATCCCCGCCACATCGTGCCGACCCAGTTGAAGATCTTCACACCCGTTGGAACGGCGATGAGCATGGTCATCAGGGCGAAGAACGGCAGCAGAACCGAGCCGGTCACGTACATGTGGTGTGCCCACACCGTGACGGACAGTGCCGCGATTGCGATCGTCGCGTAGACCAGTGTCTTGTATCCGAAGATCGGCTTGCGGCTGAAGACCGGGAAGACCTCACTCACGATGCCGAAGAACGGCAGCGCGATGATGTACACCTCGGGGTGGCCGAAGAACCAAAACAAGTGCTGCCAGAGAATCACTCCGCCGTTTTCGGCGTCGAAGATATGGGCACCGAACACCCTGTCTGCGCCGAGGGCGAAAAGAGCCGCGGCGAGTACCGGGAAGGCCATCAGGATGAGGAGCGACGTGACAAGCGTGTTCCAGGTGAAAATCGGCATCCGGAACATCGTCATGCCTGGGGCACGCATCGTGATGATCGTCGTGATGAAGTTCACGCCACCGAGAATGGTTCCGAACCCGGAGATCGCGAGACCGAGGACCCAGAGGTTGCCGCCGATACCCGGAGTGAACGTCGTGCTCGACAGCGGCGCATAGGCGAACCAGCCGAAGGATGCCGCACCCTGCGGGGTGAGGAACCCGCCGACCGCGAGCAGGCTGCCGAACAGGAACAGCCAGAACGCGAACGCGTTGAGCCGCGGGAACGCGACGTCAGGGGCACCGATCTGCAGCGGCATGAGCGCGTTCGCAAATCCGGCGAAAAGCGGTGTCGCGAACATCAGCAGCATGATGGTGCCGTGCATGGTGAACAGCTGGTTGTACTGTTCCTTCGTCTCGAGCAGGTTGAGGCCCGGTTCGAACAGTTGCGCACGGATGATCAACGCCATCACGCCACCGATGAGGAAGAAGAGGAACGAGGCGATCAGGTACATGTACCCGATCGTCTTGTGGTCGGTGGAGGTGATCCAGCTGACGAGGACGTTGCCCTTGCGCTCAACCGTGTTCTTATTGAGAACCCGGGCCTGCCCAGCAGGAATCTCGAGTGTCGTAGCCATGGCTAGTTACCTTCTTCCTCGGAGCGCTCGACGGCATCCGTCCCCGGCAGGTTGGTGTTACGGGAGAAGTCCTCGTCGAAGTCGCCGATCTGCCCCTTGTCGGCAAGCGACTGCAGGTAGTCGTCGTATTCGGCCTGTGAGACGACCTCGACGTTGAACAGCATCAACGAGTGGTATTCGCCACAGAGCTCTGCACACTTTCCTGCGTACGTTCCCTCACGTTCGGGCGAGAACGACATGTAGTTGGTCTTGCCCGGGAACATGTCCTTCTTGTAGAGGAAGTCGATGACCCAGAACGAGTGGATGACGTCGCGCGATTCGAGCGCAATGGTGACGTCCGCGCCGACCGGCAGATAGAGCGTCGGGAGCTTCTTCTGGTCGATGGTGCCGGATGCGGCGCCTTCTTCCTGCTCAGCCTGGACGCCGGCGGACCAGACGTCTTCGCCGTCGACGGCTCCTTCGTAGATGAAGTCCCAGGCCCACTGTTTTGCGAAGACCGAGATCTCCACGTCGGGGTCCTCATACTGCGTCTCGATCGCGGCCTGGTCCCGTGCCGTGAAAGCGAAGAAGCCGAGCACGAGGATCAGCGGCACGATCGTGTAGAAAATCTCGATCGGCATGTTGTAACGCATCTGGACGGGAAGGCCGGTCTGGCCCTTCCTGCGGCGGTAGACCACGATGGCCCAGATAATGAGCCCCCACGTGAGTAGACCCACGAGAAGGAGGACGATCCACGAGGTGACCCACAGACCGGCTACCCGCTCGGTGTGGTTAGTGACGGGCGGTTCGCCCTCCACAAAACCTGGAAGATAGCCGTGTAGTTCGGCCTGGGTACAGCCGGCCAGAACCACGGCAAGCGTGATGGCAACCGGTATAGCAGCCCATCGGAGTCGACGATTCGAGCGCACCTGGGACCTTTCGATGACAGTGTTATTTCAGCTCTCAGTCTAGCCCGATACCGCGCCCGGCTCTGGACCATTTCCGGCTGGTGAGGCGGATTCCGGGGGCTCGGCCGGGGTGAAGCCGGGCTTAAACAGTGCAGGGGACGCACCGTTCCCGGCGCGTCCCCTGCACAAAAAACTGTATATCCGCCTAGTGGAAGCTGTCTCCACAGGCGCAGCTACCGCCGGCGTTGGGGTTGTCGATGGTGAAACCCTGCTTCTGAATGGTGTCTTCGAAGTCGATCGAGGCACCATCGAGGTACGGCACGCTCATCTTGTCGACGATGACCTCGACCCCGTTGAAATCGACTGTCGCGTCGCCGTCGAGAACGCGCTCGTCGAAGTACAGCTGGTAGATGAGCCCGGAGCATCCGCCTGGCTGGACTGCAACGCGCAACCGGAGGTCGTTCCGGCCTTCCTGCTCGAGCAGGCTCTTCACCTTGGCTGCTGCCGTGTCGCTCAGCCCGACTCCGTGAGCGGGCGGGGCGGATGTCAGCGTCGTGTCGCTCATGACTCTCCTTGGTAGGTCGTGCTCGCAGGTATTGCGAATTCCGGATTCATTCTACGCACCTCAACCGGGCGGGGCCTGAAGGAATTCCCGGTGCGACAAATGCCGCGTCAGCGTGCTTTCGCGTTGAGACGGCCGAGCAGCAGCGCCTCGGCGAGAATCGAGCGATGGAACACACCGAGGTGCAGTGATTCGTTCGGGCTGTGCGCTCGCGAGTGAGGGTCTTCCACACCGGTGACGAGGATCTCGGCGTCGGGGAATTCGCGCACGAGATCGGCGATGAACGGGATGGACCCGCCGATGCCGAGCTCGACCGGCTCCACTCCCCAGGCATCCGCCATCGCACGTTTCGCCTCGCCGACCGCGTACCCGCTCGTGTCGACGAGGAACGGGTCGCCGAGGTCGACGTCGTCGATCTCGATCGCCGCCCCGAACGGAGCGTGTGCGCGGAGGTGACGTTCGATTGCATCGGCGGCATCCCTGGCGCTTTGGCCGGGGGCGACACGAGCGCTGATCTTGACGGATACGGACGGCGACAGGGTGTTCGACGCGTTTGCGACGGTCGGGGCGTCGATGCCGGTGACGGTGATGGATGGCTGCGACCAGATCCGGCTGAGGATGGACCCCGTGCCGATCGCCTGCGTTTCCGGCAGCAGTCCGGCTTCAGCGCGGAGCTGCTCTTCTGAGTATTCCGGTGTCTCCCCCTCGTGCCGGGTCAGACCGTCGACGGCGACCGAGCCGGCGTCGTCCCAGAGAGTAGCGAGCAGGCGGATGCCGGCGAGCATTGCATCAGGGACGGCTCCCCCGAACATGCCGGAGTGCGAGGCGTGCGCGAGGGTGCGGATCTTCAGGCGGAAGGTGACATTGCCGCGCAGCGCGATGGTCAGCGCCGGGGTCTTCTCGTCCCAGTTGTTCGAATCGGCGACGATGATGGCATCCGCGGTGAGGGCGTCGCGGTTTTGGGACAGGAAGTTGGCGAACGAGCGGGAACCGAACTCCTCCTCCCCCTCGATGAAGAGTGCGAGGCCGAGGTCGAGGTCGTCGCCGAGGGTCTCGGTGAGCGCACGGACCGAAGCGATGTGGGCCATCACCCCTGCCTTGTCGTCTGCTGCGCCGCGCCCGTAGATGCGGTCTCCGCGCACCGTCGGTTCGAAGGGCTTCGATTCCCAGTCTTCGTCCTTGCCGGGAGGCTGGACGTCGTGGTGGGCGTACAGCATGACGGTCGGCCGCCCGTTCCTGGCGCGGCGGGTGGCGAGCACAGCCGGCTGGCCGAGTTCGGTGCTGTTTCCGATCGGTGCCTGCAGGATTTGGACGCTGTCGAACACCCCTGTCCCCTCGGCCAGCGCGGCAACCGCCTCGGCGCTCCGGCGCACATGCGTCGGGTCGAAGGCCGCCCACGAGACGCTCGGGATGCGCACCAGTCGCGCCAGGTCGGCGATGGTCGATGGGAGCCCGGTCGCGACCGCCTCGCGGATCGCTCCGTCGGTGGCCGGCGAAACCGGAGGGACGTGCTCGGTGGTATCGGTCATGCAGGTAATCTTAAGAGATATCCAGCGCAAGGACTCATCGTGACCAAGCACACCCCAGACTCGTCTTCCGAGCCCGTGACCGAAACCGCCCAGGAGTCGGCCGCCCGTCTCGCCGGTAAGGGACGCCCAACGCCGACCAGGAAAGAACGGGAAGCGCTCAACAAGCGCCCCCTGGTGCCCGGTGACCGCAAGGAAGCGGCGAAGGCTGCCAAGGCCAAGTTGGTTGAGTCCCGCGAGAAGGCACGACTCGGTCTCGCCGCAGGCGAGGAACGCTACCTCCCGGTTCGCGACCGTGGCGTGCAGAAGCGCTTCGTTCGCGACTTCGTGGACTCCCGATTCAATATCGGTGAGTTCCTCATCCCGGTCATGTTCCTCGTGATCATTCTCACCCTGTTCCCGCCGGTGGTTCAGGTCTACGCCATGCTTCTGCTCTGGGCCTTCTTCGGCATCGCCGTGCTCGACGCGATCTGGCTCGGCATTTCGGTGAAGAAGAAGCTCGCCGCCAAATACGGAGAGACCTCGGTCGAGCGCGGTGTGAAATGGTACGCCGCCATGCGCGCGTTCCAGATGCGCGTGCTCCGGCTGCCGAAGCCGCAGGTCAAGCGCGGACAGCGCCCCGCCTGACGCGTTACTGCCGGGCGTTCACCTTCAGGACGCTGACGCCCGGCGACTGAGTTCCCGGTTGACCTGCCGCGCCCACATCGGGCCGCGGTAGAGGAACGCCGTGTAGCCCTGCACGAGCGTCGCGCCGGCGGCGAGTCGCTCGGCGACGTCGTCGCCTGTCTCGACCCCGCCGACCGAGATGACGCAGAGGCTCGCCGGGACTGTGGCGCGGATGAGACGGAGCACCTCCAGGGATCGTGCCGCCAGAGGCGCGCCCGATAGCCCTCCCGCTCCGGCCGCCTCGACCACTGCGGGTGACGTCGAGAGCCCGGCCCTGGAGATGGTTGTGTTGGTGGCGATGATCCCATCGAGACCCACCTCGACAGCCAGTTCGGCGATCCGGCGGACTTCATCGTCGGTGAGGTCCGGCGCGATCTTCACGAGGAGCGGCGTGGCCCCTGCCGCCTGCTTGACGGCGGTCAGGAGCGGCTCGAGCCTGTCGAGTTCCTGCAGGCCGCGCAGCCCCGGCGTGTTCGGTGAGCTGACGTTGACCACGAGGTAGTCGGCGACCGGGGCGAGCAGTCTCGTGCTCGTGAGGTAGTCGGCGATGGCTGCGTCGACGCCGACGACGCGACTCTTGCCGATGTTGACGCCGAGCACCGGCCGCCCTGGAACGTTTCGCACGCGGGCCAGCCGGCGGGCAGCGGATGCCGCTCCCCCGTTGTTGAAGCCCATCCGGTTGATCACAGCGCGATCGGGAATGAGCCGAAACAGCCGCGGTTTCGGGTTCCCCGGCTGGGAATGAGCGGTCAGTGTCCCGACCTCGACGTGACCGAACCCGAGAGCGCCGAGCCCGATCACCGCGTGGCCGTCCTTGTCGAAGCCCGCGGCCACGCCGAACGGCGTGTCGAAGTGCAGGCCGAGGGTGTCGACGCTGAGATCGACGGCCGGTCGCGTGAACCGCCGGGCGACTCGCGCGAGCCCGACGGCGGGCAGGGCCCGGATCACGTCGAAGGCGAGGTGGTGGGCGCGTTCAGGATCGAGCCTGGACAGGACGGAGGTGAAGAGAATGCGATACATGCCTGTGCAAGGTTACCGTGACGCGGGTGTCACGCCTGCGCGGGCTCCGCTGTTGTCTCTTGTGCGGCATCCGTCGACCGGTGTTCGTTCCTGAGCAGGGTGATCGCGTCCTCGAAGTCCTCGAGGGAGTCGAACGCCTGGTAGACGCTGGCGAAGCGGAGGTAGGCGACCTCGTCCAGTTCACGCAGCGGCGTGAGGATGGCCAGCCCGATCTCGTTGGCGTCGATCTGGCTGGTCCCCGTCTGCCGAATGGACTCCTCGACCTTCTGCGCGAGGATCGCCAGGTCGGAGTCCGTCACCGGCCGGCCCTGGCACGCCTTGCGGACGCCTGAGACGACTTTCTCGCGGCTGAACGGCTCGACGACCCCGCTGCGCTTGATCACGTTGAGGCTCGCGGTCTCGGTCGTCGAGAAGCGACGCCCGCATTCCGGGCACTGCCGGCGCCGTCGGATGGACAGCCCGTCGTCGCTGGTACGGGAGTCGATGACACGGGAATCAGGGTGACGGCAGAACGGGCAATACATGGATCAAGACTAGTCGAGGGCACGCGGCAGCCGGGCTCTCCTCGGCGGCAGCGGGCGGGCATTCGGTGTGCTTCGCGTGGGCGTGTCGGGCCTGTCCCGCCCGCTCCCGCGCGGGCGTTTCGGGCAGGCGCGGGTGCTATTGCATCGGCGGGCGGCAACAGCACCCGCGCGACCGCACGGGTGAGCCGCACACTCTCAGCTGGCCGGGAACCGCGCGGTGATGGCGTCGCCGTGCGCGGGGAGCGCTTCGGCGCGCGACAGAGCGACCACCTGGGCTGCCACCTCGGAGAGCGTTGCACTGTCGTACTCGATGATCTGCTGGGGACGGAGGAACGTGTATGCGCCGAGTCCGGACGCGAACCGCGATTGGCCACCCGTTGGCAGGACGTGGTTGGAACCGGCGAGGTAATCGCCGAGGCTGACGGGCGAATGTGGCCCGAGGAAGATCGCGCCGGCGCTCGTGATCGTGCCGAGAACGGCCTCATTGTCCGAGGTCTGGATCTCGAGGTGCTCGGGACCATACGCGTTGCTGAACCGGGCGGCTTCGGCGAGGTCGTCGACGAGAACGATCGCCGACTGCGGTCCGCCGAGAGCTTCGGTCACGCGAGCGGAGTGCTCCGTCGTCGCCGCGAGCGTTCGCAGGTGCGAGACGACAGCATCCGCGAGCTCCGGCGAGTCCGTGACGAGCAGCGACGCCGCCGCTTCGTCGTGTTCCGCCTGGCTGACGAGATCCGCGGCGACGAATGCGGGGTCAGCCTCGCTGTCGGCGATCACGAGGATTTCGGTGGTTCCTGCTTCGGCGTCGATGCCCACCACACCACGGACGAGTCGTTTCGCAGCCGCGACGTAGATGTTCCCGGGGCCGGTGACCACGTCGACCGGGTCGAGGCCGAGCGACGGCACGCCGTAGGCAAGCGCGCCGATCGCGCTGGCACCGCCCATCGCGTAGATTTCGGTGATCCCGAGGAGCCCTGCGGCGGCGAGGATGGTGGGGTGCACCGCTCCCCCGTGCTCGCGTTGCGCCGGGGATGCGAGTGCGATGGATGCGACGCCGGCGACCTGGGCGGCGACGACGTTCATGACGACACTGGACGGGTACACGGCTTTGCCGCCGGGGACGTACAGTCCGACCCGGTCGACGGGCTGCCAGCGCTGCCGAACGGTGGCGCCGGGGGCGAGGGTTGTCGTCCGCGCGGCGGGCACCTGCGCGCTCGTCGCCGACCGCACACGGTCGATCGCTAATTCGAGGGCGTCGCGCACAGCCGGGTCGAGGGATTCGACCGCGGCGGCCACAGCGGCAGGTTCGACCCGGATTCTCACATCGTCCACACCGTCGAACTGCGCGGCGTGTCGCTGAAGAGCGCTTTCGCCGTCTGCCCTCACCTCATCGATCAACCGGCCGGCGGCGTCGGACGCCACCGAGACGTTCACGGTGGGTCGCGGGATGAGGGAGAGCAATTGCGCGCGGGTAGTGTGGATTCCGCGGAGGTCGAGAGTCTGGATCATAACGAATCCAGCATATCTGCCCAGCCCTGTCGGCTCCTCCCAGGCGGGCCGCTCGCCTGCCCTGACCTGCCGGCATCCGTTTGAAGAGAAAGCACACGATGAACCCGATGCAACCCGACCTCGACGCCTTCAAAGCGGCTTTCCGCCGCCATGCCGCTGGCGTCGCGGTGATCACGGCGCGGGACACGGCCGGAGTGCCTGTCGGGTTCACGGCGACGTCGCTCGCGTCGCTGGCGGCCGTTCCGCCGCTCGCCACCTTCAACATGGCGACAAGCGCGAGTTCGTGGCCCGCGATCGCCTCCACCGACAGGGTCGCCATCCACATGCTCGGAGCCCGGAATCGCCTGCTGGCTGAGATCATGAGCGGCGATCACGACGCCCGGTTTCTCGGCGACCACTGGCATGAGGGTGAGGACGGCCTGCCGATTCTCGACAGCGTGACCACCTGGATGACCGGCAGGATCATCGAACGGTTGTCGGTGCACAACAGCGCCGTGGTCGTGGTCCAGATCGAGGGCGGTGAGATCGGCCCGGACGACGAGCCGCTCATCTACCATGAGCGTCGCTACGTGCGTCCGGGCGACGTCGCCTGAGGTCAGCCCCTGGTGATGCCCTCGAGATTCTGGAGCACGCCGACTCTGCCGTCATCGTGGCGGAGAACGAGTTCTGAGCCTCGATCCATGATGGCGAGTGCCCATGCACTCGGACCGATCTCGAACACGGTCGCTCCGGAGACCTCGTCGACGACGGGGCGCGGTACCGGTGAGTACACCCAGAACGGCTGGGTGGAGAACACCGCGGTCGGCTGCTCGGAGACGGGCCCGGAGCTGTTCGATGCCGTCCCGGCAGCGGTGCGGGCCGAGACATGGCCCAGTGCCGACATCGGCGCCGGTTCGCCGTCGGTGGGTGCTCCGTCGTTTTCGTCGTCGCCCCGGTCCTCGTCGTCCGCGTGCTCGTCCCTGTACCCGGTGACGGGCTCGGCGGCGACGCCCTGCGGGTCGACGGCCGGCACCTCGGTGGCGACGAAACCGGGCGCGACGGCTTGCGATGGGTCGGCCGCATGCGTCGGCAGGGTTCGCGTGGCCCCGCCTGCGGCGACCTCCGCGGACGGCTGTTCGACCGCCTGGTGCTCAGC
>NZ_JBKJWH010000147.1:0-9286 GCF_046716805.1 Mycetocola sp.
GGCGTAGCGCTCGACGAGCTCGACCCCCTGGAGCCGGTTGGTGCGGCGCAGGAACGCCAGCGTCTCCTCATCGATCGGGAAGTAACCGCACGTGGCGCCGTACTCGGGCGCCATGTTTGCGATCGTCGCTCTATCGGCCAGCGTCAGGTTGGAGAGCCCGTCGCCGAAGTACTCGACAAACTTCGCGACAACGCCGTACTTGCGCAGCATCTCGGTCACCGTCAGCACGAGGTCGGTGGCGGTCACGCCTTCGCGCAGCGCACCGGTCATTCGTACGCCGATCACCTCAGGTGCGAGCAGCGGCAGCGGCTGGCTGAGCATCGCCGCCTCGGCTTCGATGCCGCCGACGCCCCAGCCGAGCACGCCGAGGCCGTTGACCATCGTGGTGTGCGAGTCGGTGCCGACGAGGGTGGCCGGGTAGGCCTGGAGTGCGCCGTTCACGGTGCGGGTGTAGGTGACGCGGGCCAGGTACTCGATGTTGACCTGGTGCACGATGCCGGTTCCCGGCGGGACGACCTTGAAGTCTTCGAACGCGGTCTGGCCCCAGCGGAGGAACTGGTACCGCTCGCCGTTCCGCTGGTATTCGATCTCGACGTTGCGCTCGAGCGCGTCCTCGGTGCCGAACAGGTCAGCGATGACCGAGTGGTCGATGACGAGTTCAGCCGGCGCGAGCGGGTTGATCTTCGTGGGGTCTCCCCCGAGTTCGGCGACCGCTTCGCGCATGGTGGCGAGGTCGACGATGCAGGGCACGCCGGTGAAGTCCTGCATCACGACGCGTGCCGGGGTGAACTGGATCTCGGTGTCGGGTTCCGCGGTCGGGACCCATTCGCCGAGGCTGCCGATCTGCTCAGCGGTGACGTTCTTGCCGTCCTCCGTGCGCAGGAGGTTCTCGAGGAGAACCTTGAGACTGAACGGGAGCTTCTCTGAGCCCTCGACGGCGTCTAGCCGGAAGATCTCGTAGTCGGTGCCCCCGACCGAGAGTGTGTTTTTCGCCCCAAAGCTATTTACGGTAGACACTGGCCTTCTCCTTCGTTGGCACAGGCACATACACGCCTGCCATAGGTCAATAGTGGTTTCCCGACCCCGTGCGTGGCTAGCAAGGCGAACCTAACCAGCTGCGCAGCATCCGTTTCGACCATCGACCCGATTTATCTTGATGTCGAGATAACTCTATCAGGAGGCGGCGGGCAGTTTCCGGTAAACCGCGCGGATGACCAGCCAGGTGACGATCAGCAGGGGTGCGTAGAGCGGGATGCCCATGATCAGTTTCGTCGCCGCGAGCCATTCGACGTTGCCGGCGAGGTAGAGCGGGAGCTGCACGCCGAGCCGGAGGAGGAACATGCCGGCCCAGCAGAGTGTGAGGACCGCGAAAACCCGTCGTTTGACGGCGATGCGGCGCCAGGCGGTGCCCTCGTTCATCAGGTAACCGGCGATCAGGCCGATGATCGGCCAGCGGACCGCGACAGAGATGAGCAGCGCGGCGGCGTAGGCGCCGTTGGTGAGGAAGCCGAGCACAAAGTTGTCCTCGGGCCGGTTGGTCAACAGCGCGAGCGCCGCTGAGGCGCCGGCGGCGAGAAGCCCACCGAGTGCGGAGGAGACGGGTGTGCGCTGCACGAGCCGAAGCACGGTGAAGATCGCGGCCACACCGACCGAGATGCCGAGCGACAACGGGAGATGCTGCGTCAGCGTGTACACGACGAGGAAGAGAAGCCCAGGCAGGACGGCTTCGACGATTCCCCGGATGCCGCCCATCGCCTCGAGCAGGACCTTGCCGTTGGGTTTATCCGCCTGGGCGAGGGCGCCGAGCCCGGACCTGGCGGCCGCGCTGCCGAGCGCCGCCGCAATCGTGTCAGCGGTGTCGGGTTCGGTGGCGCCCGTGCGTTCCTCGGGGACGTTGTCGCTCATCGGTCGTGATCAGGCTGAGGGAGTTGCGGACGCAGGCATCCTGAGGGGGATGAGGTCGCGCGGCGGCATCGGAGCGGAGCCGCGCACGACGACGATGCTGCGGAAAAGGTCTTCGACCTTCGCTGCGGCATCCGGGTCGGTTGCTCCTTCGCCCGCGATGACGCCGCGGAGGAACCAGCGCGGCCCGTCGACACCGACGAACCGGGCGATCCTCATGCCGGCTGCCCCATTCGAACCCTGGACGACAGGGACTTCAGCGACGAGCTCGGGCCCGAAGACGCCTTCTCGCTCCGTAGCGGTTCCACCCTGCTTGGCGATCTGTTCCTGGATCTGCACCCGGGTTTCGTTCCACAGCCCGGTGCTCCTCGGCGCGGCGAACGGCTGGATCTGCAGGGTGGAGCCGGCGTAGTCCAGTCCGACGGCGACGATGCGCTTGGTGCTTTCCTCCACCTCGAGGCGCAGGTTCAATCCTTCACGCGGGAGGATCTTCACTCCGCCGAGGTCGATGTACGGGCGGACCGAATTCGCCTCGGCTTCATCCAGCGGGCCTTCGGTGCTGCGATCATCCGGGGCCGATTTCGACAGGTCGGTTCCCGCCTCGACATCCGCGTCGAGAATTTCGAGTTCCGTGTCATCGACCGTCGCGTTGTCGACGACGACGTCTTCGGCGGTGGTGTCGAGGTCTGCGTCGAGGGTCGACTCCGTCGTCTCGATGTCCTTCTGCTTGTTCTTCCTGATCATTCCTGGGGTCCTGTTCCTGACGTGTTGTACCCGGTGGAGCCGAAGCCGCCATCGCCACGGAGGCTGCCCGGGAGCGTGTCGACCGATACGAAGCGCGCCCGGCTGACGGGCTGCACGATCATCTGCGCGATCCGGTCTCCTGGGGCGATCGTGTACGCGTTCGACTGGTCGGTGTTGAGGAGGGTTACCTTGATTTCGCCGCGGTATCCGGCGTCGACTGTGCCCGGCGCGTTGACGACGGTGATGCCGTGCTTGGCTGCGAGGCCGGACCGGGGTACGACGAAGGCGACGTAGCCGTCCGGGAGGGCGATCGAGACGCCTGTGCCGATCACGGCCCGTTCCCCCGGTGCGAGGGTTACCGCATCCGTCGATTTCAGGTCAGCGCCCGCGTCGCCTGGGTGCGAGTACACCGGCAGCTCCGGGGCGATAATGAGTACGTCAACGCTTTCGATCACGTGTCGAGGGTAGTGCAGAAGTCTGAATGGAAGAGCCGATGACCCGATATCGCGAACGTTTGTGGCCTGCGCCCTGGCTTCTGATTGCCTCGGCCCTCGTGATCCCGGCAAGCATGCTGGTGCTCGCCCCGATCTCCATGACGGCAGGCATCGTGACGGCGATCCTCCTCTACGGGGGGTGCGTCGCGCTGTTCCTCCTCGGCGCTCCGACCATCGAGGTGAACGAGCGGATGCTTCACGCCGGTCGCGCACAGGTCTCACTGGAGTTGCTCGGAGAGCCCCAGATCTTCACCGGGCAGGAAGCCACCCTGCAGCGCGGGCAGCGTCTCGACGCCAGGGCTTGGCTGCTGATCCGCGGGTCCATCGACCCGGTCGTCGTCATCCCACTTCACGACCCGGCCGACCCGACACCGTACTGGCTGATCTCCACTCGCCGACCACGAGAACTGGCCGCCGCGATCGAGGGATCGCGACGGCCAGCAGGTGCCAAGGAACGTCCTTAGGCGGCGCACTCCGCGCAGATCGGTCCGAGCTTCGACTCGTGGTCGATTTGTGAACGGTGCTTCACGAGGAAGCAGTTCACGCAGGTGAACTCATCCGCCTGGGGCGGGAGTACGACGACGTCGAGATCGAGGTCGGAGAGGTCTGCTCCAGGGAGGTCGAAACCACCGGGGTTGTCGGCGTCTTCGGCGTCGACGGATCCGGACAGCTTGTCTGGCACGCGCTCCTTGAGGGCCTCGATCGACTCTGAATCATCGTCGGTCTTGCGGGGGGCGTCGTAATCCGTTGCCATGTCCATCCACTTCTTATGTTGTCGTCCGATCGCTGTCGGCGGCGATAGTTTGCATGATTACGAGATGAATAGCAAACCGGAACCGCTCTGCGTTCGCTTCCGAAAAGCAGAACCCGCGGCACGCCCACGGTATTCCCAAAGAATCGCGGAAGCCGTGGCACCATTTGAGGAACAAATCACAGCCTGAAAGGCAGTTGATCATGCACGACTTGAAAGTCATTGGCGTCGAGGACGGCGCGCTCATCGCAGCCACCGAAAGCGGAGAGCGCTTCCGGCTCCTCATCGACGACGTGCTGCAGTCGCACGTGCGCCGCAGCAGGCAGGAGCCCTCGAGCGGTCCGAAGCTGAGCCCGCGTGAGGTCCAGGCACACATCCGCTCAGGCATGTCGGCCGAGGAGGTCGCCACCCTGACCGGTGCCGACCTCGATTACATCCAGCGGTTCGAGGGCCCTGTGCTTGCCGAGCGTGAGCATATCGTCGGCGCCGCGCTGAGCGTCCAGGTACTGACGGCCATCGAGCCGACCACCGACGAGGACGACTCGACGTTCGGATCCGCCATCCGCGCCAGGCTCGAATCCCTCGGTGCCAGTGATGAGCGGTGGACCAGCTGGAAGGAATCCAGCGGCGGGTGGACCGTCAAGCTTTCGTTCTCGGCCGCGAACGTCGACCACGACGCACGCTGGAGCTTCGAGCCGAAGAGGCAGGCGCTTGCCCCGCTCAACAGCGAAGCAGTCACTCTCTCGAAGCAGGGCGAGCTTCCGACGGCACTCATCCCCCGCCTCCGCGCGGTGGAACGCGAGGATGCCCACCCGGACGAGACCCGTTTCGATAGCGGCGCGTTCAACTTCCGTACCTCTGAAGACAGTGGCGATCTCTCGCCTCACATCGAAATCGCCGCGAGGCCGCAGTCCTCATCGAAGGCTGCAGCTGCTGCAGCGATCAACCGTTCCGAGGATGGCAACGGCCAGTCCAACCAGACGGCGGACCTTCTCGAGGCGCTGAGGAAGCGTCGGGGTGAGCGGGAATCAGCGCATCGCCCAGTCGATGACAGCTCTGCACGGACATCTCCACGCCCGGTCGATGTGCCGCTGGACATCGACGGCCCGCGGGCGAGTGAGTCGCCGACTCCGCCGGAGACACTGAGCGCGTCGACGCGCCCCAAGCGCGGGCGAACCGCGATGCCCTCGTGGGACGAGATCGTTTTCGGCGCGAAGTCGGACGAGGACTAGCGAGAAAGTATCGCTCGGGCGCAGACGGTCATCGAAAGCTCAGCGCTCGAACGCACCCAGTCGCACGAGCGGCACGATGCGCTCCTCCGCGGTGAGCGAACCGTGCTGCCCGATCATGTTCCGTGCCGCCTGGTCGACGGGTCGCGAGTCGTAGTAGACGACGCGTTTGCGGGCGGCAACGAGCACGTCGCCGATTCGCGGCAGCACCTCAGGATGCACGTCGCCGAACAATCCGGCGGTGACCGCTTCTCCCCGAGTGGCGACCCAGGCCCGCTCCCCCTCGCTCTGTTCCCAGAGTGTCGCAAGGGCGAGACGGTCGGCATCCGTCGCTCCCGGCTCCAGGTACAGGTGCAGGCACCGGGGCTCACCTCCGACGTGTCGGACGCCCTCCACCAATTCCGGCGCCTGGTCGAACAGCACGTGCGCCCGGTGCGGCACGTCGACGGAGCCGTGATCGGCTGTCACGAGAACCCCGACCCGCGGCGGCACGGCCTTCAGGAACAACTGCAGTTCCGCGTCGACGGCTTCGAGATAGCTGAGCCATTCCGGGGACTCCCAACCGTACGAGTGTGAAGCCTTGTCCAGCTCGGGGATGTACAGGTAGGTGAGCGACGGTGCACCGGTCGCCAGGATCCGAGCCGTTTCGGCGAACCGTTCCGCAATGCTGTTCGCGCCACGGTATTCGGCGCCACGCAGCACCGCCCGGGTGAATCCGGACGAACGGAACTTCGCCGGGCCGACGGCAAAACTCCGGATGCCGCCTGCCGCGGCCTGCTCGAACACTGTCGCCTCCCGCTGCCAGAGTTCGGGGATCATCCCGTCGTCCCACCCGGTGAGCTGATTCACCAGTCGATCGTTGGCGGCGTCCAGAGTGCGGTAGCCGACGAGTCCGTGTTGCCCGGGCAGAACGCCCGTGGTGAGCGTTGTGAGGGCCGCAGCGGTCGTTGTCGGGAAGACGGAAGTGATCGCTTCACGCGGTCGAGCGGCAAGGAACCGGGCGTGACCGGTCCGGGCAGCCAACTGGGACCGGCCGAGACCATCCACCACCACGACAACCACCGAACGGACCGGCGGGAGCTCCAAATGGTTCGATTCCCCGGCCAGCGCGCGTGCCGAATTCGGCAGAACATCGGCAAGGCTTCGGGCTCCGGGTTTTTCGGTGGGTAGCATGGTGGCCATCCGGGCAATTCTGGCACAACCGCGACGCGGCCGCCGATCGCCCGATCTCCTGCCCCAATTCCCTAAGAAACTCCGGATGTCCCGCACACACACTCCTCCCCCGGCCGATGACTTCACCGAACGCATCGAAGACGTCGACGTCTCCGTCGAAATGCAGGGGTCGTTCCTGGAGTACGCCTATTCCGTGATCTACTCCCGGGCGCTCCCCGACGCCCGGGACGGACTGAAGCCGGTGCAGCGTCGCATCCTCTACATGATGTCCGAGATGGGACTCCGCCCCGAGCGCGGCCATGTGAAGTCGGCACGCGTCGTCGGCGAGGTGATGGGCAAGCTCCACCCTCACGGTGACTCTGCCATCTACGACACCCTCGTTCGGCTCACGCAGCCGTTCACCCTGCGCGTGCCGCTGATCGACGGGCACGGCAACTTCGGTTCCCTCGACGACGGCCCCGCCGCGGCGAGGTATACCGAAGCCCGCCTCGACGCCTCGGCTCTCGCGATGACGGAGAACCTCGACGAAGACGTCGTCGACTTCGTACCCAACTACGACAACCAGCTGACCCAGCCGGATGTCCTCCCTGCGGCGTTCCCGAACCTGCTCGTCAACGGTGCGAGCGGCATCGCCGTTGGCATGGCGACGAACATGGCCCCACACAACCTCATCGAGGTTGTCGGCGCCGCGAGGCACTTGCTTTCCCATCCGGATGCCACGCTCGACGATCTGATGGAATATGTGCCGGGCCCCGACCTCCCCACCGGCGGAACGATCGTTGGCCTCGACGGGATCAAAGACGCATACGCCACCGGCCGAGGCAGCTTCAAGACCCGCGCCAAGGTCAGCATTGAGAGCCTCTCAGCCCGCAAAAACGGCCTCGTCGTCACCGAACTTCCTTACCTGGTCGGCCCTGAGCGGGTCATCGAGAAGATCAAGGACGGTGTCACCAGCAAGAAGCTCAGCGGCATTTCGGATGTCACGGACCTCACCGACCGCAAACACGGACTCCGGCTCGTCATCGGCATCAAAACCGGGTTCAGCCCGCAGGCCGTCCTCGAGCAGCTCTACCGCTACACGCCCCTCGAGGACGGGTTCAGCATCAACAACGTTGCCCTCGTCGGCGGCGGCCCGCAGACTCTCGGCCTGCGGGAACTGCTGCAGGTGTACATCGACCACCGCATCGAGGTCGTCACCCGGCGGTCGGCGTTCCGCCTCGCGCGGCGCAAGGAGCGACTGCACCTCGTCGAGGGCATGCTCATCGCCATCCTCGACATCGACGAAGTGATCCAGGTCATCCGTGCGAGCGACGACACCGACCAGGCTCGCATCCGACTGGTCGAAGTCTTCGACCTGTCGGTGCTTCAGGCGGAATACATTCTCGAGCTTCGGCTTCGCCGCCTCACCCGTTTCTCCCGGATCGAGCTCGAGGCAGAACGCGACAAGCTTCTCGCGGAGATCGCCGAACTCGAACGTCTCCTCGGAAGCCAGGCGCTCATCCGCAAACAGGTGGCAGATGAACTGGCGGATGTCGCCGAGAGGTTCGGGACGCCGCGCCGCACTCTCCTCACCGAAGCCCGGCCGAGCATTGCGACCGCCGCATCAAAGCGTCAGGCCGCGCAACTCGAGGTCGCGGACACCGCCTGCCGGGTGTTCCTCAGCACCACCGGCCGAGCGGTCCGGGTGGACCGTGTCGAAGGCGAAGAGCCTCCAGCGCCCGCACAGGCACGAGCCCGCCGGCGCAGCAAGCACGACGCCGTCCGGTCCTTCCTCGACACCACCTCGCGCGCCGAGATCGGCGCTGTCACGTCTCGTGGGCGGCTCATCCGGTTCACGGCCGTCGACCTGCCCGTCGTACCTGCGAACTCGCTGCAGCTCGCCGCGGGCGTGCGGATCGCCGATTACCTCGCACTCCCGAACAAGGCGGAGCGGATCCTCGCTCTCGTGTCGCTGGAGAGTACCGTACCGATCGCGCTCGGCACGCGACTGGGTGTTGTGAAGCGAGTTACGCCGGGCGATTGGCCGAACAAGCCGGACTTCGAACTCATCGGGCTCAAACCGTCTGACGAAGTGGTCGGAGCGGCGCAGGCACCTGACACAGCCGAACTCGTGTTCATCAGTTCCGCTGCGCAATTGCTGCACTTCCCCGCATCCGGTGTCCGGCCGCAGGGTCGCGCTGCGGGAGGCGTCGCCGGCATGAATCTCCCGGCGAATGCCCACGTCATCTTCTTCGGGGCGCTCGACCCCAACGCCGAGAACGTCGTCACGACGGTGTCGGTGTCCTCCGCAACCATCCCGGGCACCGACCCGGGCAGGGTCAAGGTGTCGTTCTTCACCGAGTTCCCGGCGAAGGGCCGTGCCACAGCGGGGGTGCGCGCACACTCCTTCCTCAAGGGCGAGGACGGTCTCTCGCTGGCCTGGGCCGGGCCTGCACCAGCACACGCCGTCGGTGCGGACGGATCGGCAAGGACGATTCCGGATCCCGGCGCGAAGCGCGACGGATCCGGCACGGCCATCGACTCGGTGATCGCCTCGATCGGACGCGAAATCGCCACCGACTGACCGGCCCGGAAAGGATGGGTGGCTTCGTTCGTCGCCGCCCTTGGTCACCGATTCACCCGCTCCGGACCGAAACACCCCTTGGGTTCAGGGGGTCGTTGCAACACCTGATTATTAGAGGTGTTCGCAATGGTTGGTGTTCCTGGTTTTCCCCGTGAGGTTCGTCGTCGGTTCTGGGAGGAGTTACGGGCTGGTGGAACGGCCAAATCGGCCGCTGACCGGGCCGGCGTGAATCCGTCGACCGCACGGAACTGGGTAAGCGAGGCTGGTGGGATGATTCCGCCGCGCACTACGACATCGAATCGGCTGACGTTCCTGGACCGGGAGGAGATCTCGTTCGGGCGCGCGCAGGGTGAGAGCATGCGCTCGATCGGACTCCGGATCGGCAAGGCAGCGTCAACGATCAGCCGGGAACTGCAGGCGGGAACCACAG
>NZ_JBKJWH010000148.1:0-3155 GCF_046716805.1 Mycetocola sp.
GTGTACGACCCTGCGCGACCGGGCACCGATGTTTGATCCCAATATTCGACCGATTGGAAAGCCGATGTTCACAGGCCTCAACGCATTCCCGCTCACCCCACTCCGCGATGACACCTTCGACGAGGCCGCGTACGCACGCTTGCTCGAGCGGCTGGTGGCTGCCGGGGTGGACTCAATCACCGCGCTCGGGTCGACGGGCTCATACATGTACCTCGACCGTGACGAGCGCCGCCGCGTCGCAACGGCCGCGGTGCAGCACGCGGGCGTCATCCCGGTCATGGTCGGCATCGGTGCGCTCCGCACCTCCCAGGTGCAGCGCCTCGCTGACGACCCCCAGCATGCAGGGGCGGCCGCGGTGCTGCTTGCACCTGTGACCTACCAAGCTCTTGACGACGATGAGGTGTTCGGCTTGTTCGAGGACGTCACCGCGGGGCTGTCGGTACCGCTGGTGGTCTACGACAACCCGGGCACCACGCACGTGACCTTCACGGACGATCTCTATGCCAGGATCGCCGCCTTACCGCGGGTCGCGTCGATCAAGATTCCGGGAGTTCCCTCCGACTCCGCGGGGGCGATAGCGCGCGTGCGGACCATCCGCGATCACGTCCCGGCGGATGTCACGGTGGGCATCTCCGGTGACAGCGTCGCAGCCACCGGTCTGATCGCGGGCTGCGATGCCTGGTACTCCGTGATCGGCGGTACCCTCCCGGCACCGGCGTTGACGATCACCCGTGCCGCATTGACCGGCGACCATGCGGCCGCGTCGGCGGAGTCGGCACGGCTGCAACCTCTCTGGGCGATGTTCGGGCAGTACGGCAGCTACCGAGTCACCGCGGCCATCGCCGAACACCTGGAGCTCGTCGCCCCCGACAGCCTTCCCCGACCGGTGCAGGGCCTCGACACCGCTGCCCGCGCCCGCGTGGCGCAGCTCCTCGATGAGCTGAAGCTCGCGGGATAAGGGATGGCCGACCGCGCGACTCCGCGTCCGTGCCCGCCCTGGGGTCTGACCCGCTACGTCGCCGCCGCTACCCTTGCCCGCGCGGCCGACGGTGGCGGGGTCATCGCGATCGTTCTCGTCGTCACCACCAGCGGCGCACCAAGCTGGCTCGCCGGACTCCTCGGCGCATCGATCACCGCCCCGCACCTGCTCGGCCCATTCATCGCACGACGCCTCGACACCGCAGGGGACGGCCGCAACATCATCGCCCTGGCCTGCCTCATCCACGGTGCAACTCTGGCCGCCGCGGTTCTGCTCTACCCGATCGTCTGGCCCGCCCTGACGGCGCTGCTGCTGTTTACGTCGGGTCTTTTCGGTCCATTCCTCACGGGCGGCATCAGCAGCAGGCTCCCGGCGATCGCCGGCCCCGAGCAGCATGCACAACGCCGCGCACAGGGCTGGGACGTCGCCACCTACGGCCTCGGCGGAACCATCGGCCCCACCATCGTCGCGATCGTCTCGGTCTGGGCCTCACCCACTATCGCCGCGCTCGTGCTCGCTGGCGGCACCTTCGCCGCCGCTATCCTTGTTCGGTTCCTCCCCTACACATCGCCGCTTTCGGCGGCGGCTGATGTTCCCCGCCCGCTCCGCACCCTTCGCATCATTCTCACCTCGGGTCCCTTGCGCCGAACCCTCTATTTGACGACGAGCGTGGCCGCGTCAGTCGCGGTTCTGCCGATCGTGGCCGTGTCATCAACGGCTAGTCTCGGAGAAGCCGCCGGAACGGGCGCCGCCCTGACCGCTGCCTACGGGGTAGGGAGTCTCCTTGGATCGGTCGGGGTGATGGCGCGGCCGCTGCGCGGTTCTGCCGACAACCTCATCACTTACTTCGCTTTTACCGTCGCCGCCACCCTCATTGTCGTGCTCCTGGTTCCCAATCTGGCGGCCGCTCTACCCGCATACGCGGCAGCCGGCATCGCAAACTCCTACCTTTTTGCGGCGACACTCGCAGCGCGAAGCGAATACTCACCCGCCGAAGCACGAGGGCAGATATTCGTTTGGGTCGGAGCGTTGAAGATCACAGCCGGTTCGGCAGGCACCGCGATGGCCGGCGCGCTCGTTGGCGCAGCCGTGTATCTCCCGACGATCCTCGCCGCGATTGTCACAGTCACTGCCGCCAGTGTCTCAGTCTTCGATCGACACATCTCGCCAGGCGGGAAGGACTGAAACTCCCTAGTCGACTAGACGCCGTCGGCCATCCGAGAACGCCGCCACATCGAACTGCCAATCACAGCCATAACGCGCTCGGCCGTGCTCATCCCGAATACCGGACCGTCACGGACGCAAAATCGAGGCCATGCCGCCGACCTCTTGAAACAACCCACGGAACCTGTTGGGAACCCTGAGCGGGACAGCAAACGGATACGGCGACTAGAACAGGGAGTCCGCGAACACGATAAGCACAGTGACGCCGAGGGCAACGAGAACGAGCACGAGGATGGCCACGTTAATGCGGTGGCGGCTGACGGTGCCGCGACGAAACGAGGACCGAGATACTCGGTCGAGGTTGGGCAGGAGTGCCTGTACCGGCGTCTCCGTCTCTGCGAAAGGGGAACTGATATTGGGAGCTTGCGGCTCGGACTCCACGTAGGAGGGATCGCTGTTTGATCCAGTACGTCGATCTCCGTTGACCTGGGCCATCCGAGCACCTCCTGGTAGTGGCTTCGCTCACAACTGACACTACCCACTCGTGAACCGTTATGCCCTAGTTGGCCAACCCTCAGCGGACGCCATCTAGGACAGAATGGGCCGACGAGTAGACCGAGTCTGTGGTTCCCGAGCTTCTGCACCCGTTTGTGGTTAGGGTGGCGAGATGCGCGCTGCGAAACTCATGATGGCCACGCTCCTCGCCGCGCTCGCGCTCGTCCTACTTATCTGCGCCAGCGCCGCCCTGTCACAAGCGGGAACCCTCATAGACAATCTCATTGGCCAGGAGAGCGCCCTAGGCGAAGAGCAAGTGAAGGTTCTGCTATTGAGTGCCGCCCTATGGGCAATCTGCGGCGTCATTGCGGCTGGTGGATCGATTGCTCTATTCGTTGCAGCGAAGCGAAAGCACTCGAGCCATGTGCACGCGCCGCGCTGAACTCATCTGCGGACGAAGACCGCAGCGAAGACGGTAAGCGGAACCCTCAACGGGACACGGCGTTCGTGGATGATA